>JANWKA010000148.1 GCA_025451655.1 Chitinophagaceae bacterium
GATCCCTTCGATAACGAACTCGCTGAGCGCCCGGTCCATGGTATTGATGGCTTCCTCGCGGGTCTGTGCCACGGCGATGATTTTGGCCACGAGGGAATCATAATAGGGCGGGATGACATAGCCGGCATAGATATGGGAGTCCACCCGGACTCCGTGGCCCCCGGGAACATGCAGGACGTTGATCCTCCCCGGGCTCGGCCTGAAATCATTAAATGGGTCTTCCGCGTTGATCCGGCATTCGATCGCATGCATCTGGGGAAGGTAATTGCGCCCGGAGATCGGGATCCCGGCTGCGATCTTGATCTGTTCCTTGATCAGGTCGAAGTTGATCACCTCTTCGGTCACCCCGTGCTCGACCTGGATCCGGGTGTTCATTTCCATAAAATAGAAGTTCCGGTCCCTGTCGACCAGGAATTCCACGGTCCCCACTCCCTCGTAACCGATTGCGGATGCGGCCTGGATGGCCGCCTCCCCCATTTTTTCCCTCAGTTCCGGGGTCATGAAGGGGGAAGGAGATTCCTCGACGAGCTTTTGGTGCCTGCGCTGGATGGAACAATCCCTTTCGCTGAGGTGGCATACTTTTCCGTATTGGTCCCCGGCGATCTGGATCTCAATATGCCGAGGTTCCTGGACCAGCTTTTCCAGGTAGATCCCCTCGTTGTTGAAGGAGGCTTTGGCTTCCATCCGGGCCGTCTGGAAGGCCGGTTCCAGCTCTTCTGCGGACCAGACCTCCCGCATTCCCTTTCCACCGCCTCCGGCGGTCGCTTTCAGGATCACCGGGTACCCGATTTCGCCGGCCACGCTGATGGCCTGCTCCGGGCCCGGCAAAAGACCGCCGGATCCGGGGATTACCGGCACCCCGGCCCGGATCATGGTCTCCTTGGCCGTGACCTTGTCTCCCATGGCCCGGATCATGTCCCCGGTTGGCCCGATGAACTTCAGGCCATGTTCCGAGCAGATTTCCGCAAACCGGGCGTTTTCTGCAAGAAACCCGTAACCGGGATGGATGGCGTCGGCATTGGTAATTTCCGCCACGGCCATCAGGTGGGGCATGTTGAGGTAGGATTCCGAACTTGGCGGCTTCCCCAGGCAGACCGCCTCATCGGCAAACTTGACATGGAGGCTGTCCTTGTCCGCGGTGGAGAATACCGCTACGGTCCTGATGCCCATTTCCTTGCAGGTCCGGATGATGCGCAGTGCGATTTCCCCGCGGTTGGCGATCAGTATCTTTTTAAACATGCCTGGATTTCATTGGTTTAACGAAGCGCACCCGGTCTCAGGGCTCCACGAGGAACAGGGGCTGGTCGTACTCCACGGGTGAGGCGTCTTCCACCAGCACCTTGACAATTTTGCCTTTGACCTCGCTTTCAATTTCGTTGAACAATTTCATGGCCTCGATGACGCAAACCACTTTTCCCGGATCGATCTCATCCCCCACGTTGACGAAAGAGGGCTTGTCGGGGGCAGGGCTCCGGTAGAAAGTTCCGATCATGGGAGATTTGATCGTGAGGAGATTTTCGGTCCTGGAAGAAGGCCCTTTGGATCCGTCCCCGGAGGCAGCAGGGGCCGGGGCGGCCGGGAGGACCGGCATGACCTGGGAAACCGGCAGCAGGGCCGTGTTTGAGCCGGGGGTATTCGGGGAATTTTGCTTGATGGTGACCTTGAATTTATCCTCCTCGATGGTCAGTTCACTGATCTGGGATTTGTGAACAATCTTGACCAGTTCCTGGATTTGTTTCAGATCCATATGGTAGGTTTAACGGTACGGTTCATTCCTCTCGTGCGAGGCGATCATTTCACCCTTTCGATATAGGCTCCGTTGCGGGCATCAATCCGGATCAGGGTGTCGCTTTCCACGAACAGGGGGACCATGACCTTCGCCCCTGTTTCCAGGGTGGCCTGTTTGAGGGCCCGGGTTGCCGTATCGCCCTTGAGGCCGGGCTCGGTATAGGTAACCTTCATCACGACCTTGTCGGGAAGCTCCACGCTCATGGGTAGCTCCGTTTCGGTATTGACCAGGATGAAGCATTCCTGTCCTTCCTTGTAAAACTGGGGGTTGTCCACCTGGGCTTTATTGAGGCTGACCTGCTCATAGGTTACCGTATCCATGAAATGGAAACCGGTTTCGTCGTTATAAAGGAACTGGTAAGGCTTTTTCTCGATCCGGATCGGGAAGATCGAATCCCCCGAATTCCAGGTCTGTTCAATGGTCTTGCTGTGTTCCAGGCTTTTCAGTTTGGCCCATACCTTGGCAGCCGCACGGGCAGTCTTGTTCTGGCCGAAATCGACCACCTGGTAAAGTTCTCCGTTGAGCCTGATGATCAGGCCCATCCTCATATCCGCCGTAGTTGCCATGGTTCTTTCCCTTTAAAGGTAATCATTCCGGAAGAGTGCGAAATTAAAATAAAGCGGGGTTTGACCCTAATTTCAGTCAAAAATGGCCCAAAACCCTTCAAAAATGGCCTGAAATCACCACTTTTTCAAGGAGGTGCCTTCCCAGGCTGTAGGGCAGGAAATCCAGGGAAGGGATTTGTTTGGTGATGATAAAACTGGCCGTTTTCCCCGGACAAATGGTGCCATGGGTGGATCCGAGGCCCATCGCGATAGCCCCGTTCAGGGTGGCTCCGTTGACCGCCTCGGGGGTGGTCATGCCCAGCTGGATGCAGGCCAGGGAAAGAACCAGGTTCATGTTCCCGCCCGGAGCGGATCCCGGGTTGAAATCGCTGGCGATGGCCAGGGGAACCGAGGCCCCGATCAGCCTTCGGGCCTGGTCCCCGTAGGATAGTCCCAGAAAAAGGGCCGAAGCAGGAAGGAGGGTCACGATGGTCTGGCCCGAGCGGAGGGATTCCAGTTCCTCGGCTCCGAGGTGCTCGGCATGGTCGACGGTGAGGGCGTTCCATTTCACGCCCGCCTGGATGGCCCCCGACCGGGAAAGCTGGTTGGCGTGGATCTTGGGCCTGAGGCCATGGCGCCAGCCAGCCTCCATCAGGGTCTCGGCCTCCCCCACGGTGAAAAAGCCCCTTTCGCAGAACACGTCGATATAATCGGCAAGCCCTTCGTCCGCCACCCGGGGGATCAGCTCCCCCAGGATCATCCCCAGGTATCCCTCCCGGTTGTTGCGGAAAGACTCCGGGAGGGCATGGGCCGCAAGCAGGGTGGAGCGAATGGTAATTGCCGACCGCTCCTTCAATTTCCGGATCACCCGGAGCATTTTGAGTTCCCCATCCAGGGAAAGGCCATAGCCGGATTTGATTTCCACTGCCCCCGTCCCCTGTCCCGCGATCTCCTCCAGGCGCGGGAGGGATGCCTCCAGAAGCATTTCCTCACTGGCCTGCTTCAGGCTTTTCACCGAACTGAGAATTCCCCCGCCAGCCTGGGCGATTTGCTCATAGCTCATTCCCCGGACCCGTTCCATGAACTCCCCTTCCCGGGAACCTGCATAAACCAAATGGGTATGGGAATCACACCAGCAGGGAATCACGTCTCCTCCCCGGGCATCCCAATCCCGGGTAGCTGAAAGGGACCCTGGAACCTGGTCCATTTTCCCATACCCGGAAATGATCCCGTCTTCCACCAGAAGCCAGGCATCCTTAAGGGAGGGGACCAGGGCCATTGCCGGGCCCCTGCGGCATTCCCCGGAAGGAGACGCTTCCACCTGGTGGAGGGTTCCGATATGGGTGACCAGGTTGCGCATGGCAGCAGGCAAATTCCTTACCTTTATCGCTCAATATAAAACAATGAGGCCATTCCTTCGGATTGTTCCGGCACTGGTCGCCCTTGCTGCGCATGCTCCCCTGCAAGGCTTTGCCCAGACTGCAATCGGGGATCAGCCCCTGTTCCTGAAATATCCCACCATTCCGCAATTCACGATTACCCTTTCCAACGGCAGCTCCTTCACCAGGGCCGACCTGAAGAGGAAGCCCACCCTGATCATGCTTTTCAGCGTGGATTGCGAGTTCTGCAAACATGAGACCGAACAGCTGATCAGCCATATGGAGGAATTCAAAAACGACCAGATCATCATGGTGACCCCTTTCCGGGTGGATGAAATGACTGCATATTATAAGAATTACAATATATCGAAGTACCCCGTGATTACGATGGGAAGCGATCCCCAGCGTTGGCTCACCTCCAGCTTTTATTCCCTGAAATACTTCCCGGGGCTGTACGTGTATGACCGCAACCAAAAGTTGATATATCATTTCGAGGGGAGCCAGAAAATTGACACTCTCCTGCATTATTTAAACCCGAAATAATTCCCTTCCCTTCCCGATTTTTCCCCGGCCGCAAGGACCGGAAGGCAGATATTTCCCTAATTTTGGGCGGTCAATTAAATCCAACCCAAAAAAATCAAGACGCATATGAAAGTTACCGTTGTCGGGGCAGGGAATGTCGGGGCGACCTGTGCCAATGTGCTCGCCCAAAAGGATTTCCTGAATGAAGTCGTCCTGCTGGATATCAAGGAGGGGGTGGCGGAAGGTAAGGCCCTGGACATCTGGCAATCCTCCGCCATCAACCATTACAGTTCCAGGACGACCGGGGTAACCAACGATTATTCCAGGACAGAGGGAAGCCAGGTGGTGGTGATCACCTCCGGCCTTCCCCGCAAACCGGGTATGAGCCGGGATGACCTCATCTCCACCAATGCCTCGATCGTCCGGTCGGTGACGGAAAGCGTGATCAAATTTTCACCGGAGGCCATCATCGTAATCGTCTCCAATCCGCTGGATGTAATGACCTATTGCGCCTTTCTCAAAGCCCAAGTGGATTCTTCCCGGGTCTTCGGCATGGCTGGAGTCCTGGATACGGCCCGCTACAAGGCCTTCCTGGCGGGGGAAATCGGATGCTCTCCCAAGGATATCCAGGCCGTACTGATGGGAGGCCATGGGGATACCATGGTTCCCCTTCCGCGCTACACCACGGTAGCGGGAATCCCCGTCACCGAACTGGTCAATGCCGAAAAGCTCAGCGCCATCATCGAACGGACCAAGAAAGGGGGCGGGGAGATCGTAAACCTTCTCGGAACTTCGGCCTGGTACGCACCGGGAGCTTCGGCTGCCCAGATGGTGGAATCGATCTGCAAGGATGAAAAAAGGATCTTCCCCTGCTGCGCCTGGCTAACCGGGCAATACGGGCTGGACAAAGTTTACCTGGGTGTGCCGGTGGTCCTTGGGGGGAAAGGGATTGAGAAGATTATCGAACTGAAACTGGACGCCGAGGAGATGGCCCTTCTCAAAGAGTCAGCCGGTCATGTCCGGGAAGTGATGGGCGTGCTGGATCAAATGCATCCGCTCCCGGCATAAACGGCCCTCCTGCTTCCCCTGTTTCCGTTTTGATTTTCACGGGTTTTCAGAGGAAAAAAAAGATGGTTTCCCGGGAGGGATTCCGGAGATTTCCCTTTTCCTTAACGGGATCTCGGGATCTTTACATTTCCCGGAGCAGAATTGATTTTCTCCCTTTTTTCAAATCCCTGATTTACATTATTTTCCAAATTCCCTCAAATTTATAACCAAAGAATATTGTGGAATTAGCTCCCCATTGGGGTACTGGCCCATAGGAATTTATACATTTATTTTCTTAGATTTGAAAACTTCATGGATTCCCAATGATTCAAAAAAAGAAAAAGGTCATCCGGCAAAAACGGGTTGGACCGAAACTTCTTGTTGGAACCCTTGATGTTGCGGGTTCCATTCCTCTGATGAAATCCAGAACCAACGGGAAGGAAAATGGAAAGCCATTTTCCCCCGTTGAAATCCATTCCTCGGATGGTCCCCTGGACCGGGAGCTGCTCCGCGTACTGTCTGAAGTGCGCAACGGAAATTTCCAGGTGCGCATGCCCATGGACCGGATCGCCATTCCCGGGAAAATCTGCGACATCCTCAACGAAATCATTTTCCTGAATGGGACTTTCATGCAGGAGCTCACCCTGGCCCGTGATACCATCGGGAAACAGGGGCGGCTCAATCACCGGGTGGAACTGCCCAAAGCGGCAAGAGGTTCCTGGAGTTCCGGCGTGGATTCCATCAATGCCCTGATCTCCGACCTGGTCCATCCCACCATCGAGATCGCCCATGTAATCAGTTCCGTGGCGAAGGGAAACCTGTCCCAGCAGATGCCCCTGAAGATCGGCGATCACCTGCTCCAGGGAGAATTTGAGCGGATCGCCACCGAGGTGAATGACATGGTCAAACAGCTCAACCTGTTTTCCATGGAGGTGACCCGGGTGGCCCGGGAAGTGGGCTCCGAGGGAAAACTCGGCGGACAGGCCCGGGTGAAGGGTGTAGCCGGAGTCTGGAAGGACCTGACCGATTCGGTGAACCAGATGGCAGGCAACCTGACCGACCAGGTGCGCAATATCGCCGAAGTCACCACTGCGGTGGCCAAGGGTGACCTTTCCAAAAAGATCACGGTGGACGTGCAGGGGGAAATCCTCGAGCTGAAAAATACCATCAACACCATGGTGGATCAGCTCAACTCTTTCTCCTCCGAGGTGACCCGCGTAGCCCGGGAAGTGGGTACGGACGGAAAGCTCGGCGGTCAGGCGGAAGTGAAAGGGGTCGCAGGCACCTGGAAGGATTTGACCGATTCCGTACACAAGATGGCGTCCAACCTGACCGGCCAGGTGCGAAACATAGCCGAAGTGACCACTGCCGTGGCTGGAGGCGATCTTTCCCGCAAGATCACGGTGGACGTTAAGGGAGAGATCCGGGAATTGAAAAATACCATCAATACCATGGTGGACCAGCTGAATTCCTTCTCCGCTGAAGTCACCCGGGTGGCCCGGGAAGTAGGTTCGGAAGGAAAGCTGGGAGGACAGGCCCGGGTGAAGGGAGTGGGCGGGGTCTGGAAGGACCTGACTGATTCCGTGAACCAGATGGCCTCCAACCTGACAGGCCAGGTGCGCAATATCGCAGATGTGACCACTGCCGTGGCCAGGGGCGATCTTTCCAAGAAGATCACTGTAGACGTCCAGGGAGAGATCCTGGAACTGAAAAACACCATCAATACGATGGTAGACCAGTTGAACTCTTTTGCATCGGAAGTGACCCGGATGGCCCTGGAAGTGGGTACTGAAGGGAAACTGGGCGGCCAGGCCCGGGTCCAGGGCGTGGGCGGCACCTGGAAAGACCTGACGGATTCAGTCAACCAGATGGCCTCCAACCTGACTGCCCAGGTGCGCAATATCGCAGAAGTGACCACCGCCGTGGCCAACGGCGACCTGTCCAAGAAGATCACCGTGAATGTTGAGGGGGAAATCCTGGAATTGAAGAAGACCATCAACACCATGGTGGATCAGCTGAACTCCTTCGCCTCTGAAGTGACACGGGTGGCCCTGGAAGTAGGTACGGAAGGAAAATTGGGTGGCCAGGCGAGGGTCCAGGGCGTGGGTGGTACCTGGAAGGATTTGACCGAATCAGTCAACCAGATGGGTTCCAACCTGACGGCCCAGGTGCGCAATATCGCAGAAGTGACCACGGCCGTGGCCAAAGGAGACCTGTCCCGCAAGATTACGGTCGATGTGAAAGGCGAGATCCTGGAGCTGAAAAACACCATCAATACGATGGTGGACCAGCTCAATTCCTTTGGTTCCGAAGTGTTCCGCGTGGCCCGGGAGGTGGGATCGGAGGGACAACTCGGCGGCCAGGCCGATGTGCCCGGGGTGGAAGGGCTTTGGAAGGACCTCACCGATTCGGTCAACAAAATGGCGTCCAACCTCACCTCCCAGGTGCGCAATATCGCAGAAGTGACCACGGCCGTGGCCAATGGCGACCTGTCCCGCAAAATCGAAGTGGATGTGAAGGGAGAGATCCTGGATTTGAAAAATACGATCAACACGATGGTGGAACAGCTCCGGTCCTTCGCTTCGGAGGTGACCCGCGTAGCCCGGGAAGTGGGGACGGATGGAAAGCTGGGCGGACAGGCTTTCGTGCCCGGTGTCGCCGGTACCTGGAAGGATCTGACCGATTCGGTCAACCAGATGGCCGGCAACCTGACCGATCAGGTCCGCAATATCGCCGATGTGGCGATCGCCGTTGCCAAGGGGGATATGTCCCGAAAAATTACGGTGGACGTTCGCGGGGAAATCCTCCAGTTGAAAGAAACCCTCAATACGATGGTGGACCAGCTCAGGGCCTTCGCTTCGGAGGTAACCCGGGTGGCCCGGGAAGTGGGGACCGATGGAAAGCTGGGCGGACAGGCTTTCGTGCCGGGCGTGGCTGGTACCTGGAAGGACCTGACCGATTCGGTCAACCAGATGACTGGAAATCTGACCTCCCAGGTGCGCAATCTCGCCGAAGTGACCAAGGCCGTTGCTTCCGGGGACCTTTCCAAAAAAGTGACCATCGATGTCAAGGGAGAGATCCTCGATCTTAAAAATACGATTAATACGATGGTGGACCAGCTGAACTCCTTCGCCTACGAGGTCACCCGGGTGGCCCGCGAGGTCGGAACGGAGGGCAAGCTGGGTGGACAGGCCGAGGTGCAGGGGGTGGGCGGGACCTGGAAGGACCTGACTGATTCAGTCAACATGATGGGCTCCAACCTGACCAACCAGGTGCGGGGGATCGCAAAGGTGGTCACTGCGGTGGCCACAGGTAACCTGAAACAGAAGCTTTCCATCGTTTCCCGCGGGGAAGTGGCCCAGCTTACGGATACCATCAACGAAATGATCGATACCCTCGCCCTTTTTGCCGACCAGGTGACTACCGTGGCCAAGGAAGTAGGCGTGGAAGGAAGACTGGGCGGGCAGGCCAGTGTTCCCGGTGCTTCGGGGATCTGGAAAAACCTTACGGAGAACGTGAACCAGCTTGCCCAGAACCTGACCACCCAGGTCCGGTCCATCTCCGAGGTGGCTTCCGCCGTAACCAAGGGAGACCTGACCCAGATGATCAGCGTGGAAGCCAAGGGCGAAGTGGAAGAGCTCAAGGACACGATCAACCAGATGATCGCCAACCTGAAGCAGACCACCCTGCGCAACCAGGAACAGGACTGGCTGAAATCCAATCTGGCCAAATTCACCCAGATGCTCCAGGGGCAGAAGGATCTCAAGACCGTGACGCTGCGGATCCTCTCCGAGCTGGCCCAGGTGGTGAATGCCCAGAAGGGGATGTTCTATATTCTGGAACAGGATGAAGCCAACCAGAGTAAAAAGCTCAAGCTTTTCGCAACCTATGCCTTCAATGAGCAGGGAGCCACCACAAGGGAATTTGAACTCGGCCAGGGCCTCGTCGGGCAATGCGCCCTGGAAAAGAAAAGGATCCTGCTGACCAATGTGCCCCGCAATTACATCAAAATCCGGTCCGGCCTGGGCCATGCATCCCCGGTCAACCTGATCGTCCTTCCTGTACTGTTCGAGAAGGAGATCAAGGCCGTCATCGAGCTGGCCAGCTTTGACGCCTTCAGCGAGACCCACCTGGACTTCCTCGGACAACTCACCGAAAGTATCGGGATCGTGCTGAACACCATCGAGGCCAATTCAAGGACGGAGCACCTCCTGGAACAGTCCCAGTCCCTCACCGATGAGCTTCAGCGGACCAATGAGGAATTGAAGGAAAAAGCCCTGCTGATGATCAAGCAGAAGGAAGAAGTGGAGGAAAAGAACAAGGAGGTTGAGGAAGCCCGTAAATCCCTGGAAGAGAAAGCCGAACAGCTCCAGATCACCTCAAAATACAAATCCGAGTTCCTGGCCAATATGTCCCATGAGCTCAGGACCCCCCTGAACTCCCTGCTCATCCTGGCCCAGCAGCTGTATGAAAACTCGGAAGGCAATCTCAATGATAAACAGATCCGGTATGCCAAAACGATTCACAGTTGCGGGGATGATCTGATCCAGCTCATCAACGATATCCTGGACCTTTCCAAGATCGAATCCGGGTACATTTCCACCGATTTCATCAACCTCCGGTTTTCGGAGATCCTCTCCTTTCTGGAAACGACCTTCAAACATGTTTCGGAAAGCAAGAACCTGCGGTTCGGGATCGAAATCGACAGCCAGTTGCCGGAAACGATTGAAACGGATCCCCAGCGCCTGAACCAGATCCTCAAGAACCTGCTTTCCAACGCCTTTAAATTCACCGAAAAGGGAGAGGTAAGGCTCAGGATCTACCAGGCCCAGCACAACTGGAAATCCCTTAATCCCAACCTGGAAACCGCCAGCCAGGTGGTAGCTTTCGAAATCCGGGATACCGGTATCGGGATTTCCAAGGACAAGCAGGGGATCATCTTCGAAGCCTTCCAGCAGGCTGAAGGGTCCACAAGCCGCAAATACGGAGGAACAGGTCTGGGGCTATCCATCAGCCGCGGCCTGGCCGAATTGCTCGGAGGATCGATCGAACTCGAAAGCGAAACCGGCTACGGAAGCTCGTTTACCCTTTTCCTGCCGATTGACCCAGGTCCCGCCAAAACTGCTGGTCGTCCCATCCGGGATTACCAGCTCGAGGAGATCGCGGAACCGATAAACATCAACGGAATACAGGAGAAATCAGCGGAAACCAAGGACCTGGAAGGGTTGAACGAGCTCATTAATACCATTGGTGATGACCGCAATAACATTTTCCCCAGTGACAAGGTGGTTCTGGTCATCGAGGACGATATCCGTTTCGGGAAGATCATGATGGAAAAGGCGCACGAGCTTGGACTGAAGGTAATCATCGCCCTCACTTTCGGGGAAGTCTTCGAATGGACCAACAAGTATGAGCCTGTCGCCGTGACCCTGGATGTGAAGCTTCCCGATGCGAGCGGATGGAGAATCCTTGATTTGTTCAAAAACGACGTCAACTTCCGGCATATCCCGGTCCATCTCATTTCCGGAGAGGAAAACCGGGTGCTGGCCCTCCAGCGGGGAGCCCGGAGTTTCCATCTCAAACCTCTTCGAAGCGGGGATCTCCACCTTTTGTTCACCGACATCCTCGAATACAACAGCCGCATCCCCAAAAAAATGCTGATCATCGAGGATAACGATCTGGAATCCTCCCAAATCGCCCGGATGCTCGGGAACGATGGATTGATCACCATCGAAATCGCAAACACCGGCACCAGCGGCCTTGACCTGGCACGGGATAATACCTATGATTGCATCATCGTGGATTTTACCCTGCCCGACGTCAATGGCATGGACCTTGTCACTGAAATCAATGCGGTCAAAAAATCCCAAATGACCCCGGTGACGATCTATTCAGCCAGGGATTTCACTCCCAAGGAGAGGGTGAAACTGCGCCAATACGCGAACAGGATCCTCAATAAGGATGTCAATTCCCTGGACATCCTGCTGGAGGAGATCGTGACCCTGCTTCATATCAACATCAAGGATCTTCCCAAGGAAAAGGGGAAGATGCTTCAGGACCTGCGGTTGAAAAAAGATGTGTTGACCGGAAAAAACGTGTTGATCGTGGATGATGATATCCGGAATCTTTTCGCCCTTACAGCCGCCTTCGACCGTTATTCCATCAATACAATTACCGCGGAAAGCGGAAAGGAGGCGAATAAAATCCTGGGCGAGAATTTCGAAATCGATATCGTGCTGATGGATATCATGATGCCCGAAATGGACGGTTACGAAACCATACAAAAGATCCGGCGGGAGCATAAGAACAGCCGCCTTCCCATCATTGCCGTAACAGCAAAGGCGATGAAAGGCGACCGGGAAAAATGCCTTGAGGCAGGAGCGTCCGATTATATTACCAAACCGCTCAAAATCGACCAGTTGTTGTCCCTGATGCGGGTTCTTTTGTACAAATAATAGTCCTATGGATCCGTTCGGCTCAATTGGTGATGCCAGGGATATCCGTATTCTCATTGTAGATGACCGGGAGGAAAACCTGGTTTCCATTGAGACCATCCTGGAAAAGGAAAATTACACCCTGATGAGGGCTGAATCCGGGAGGGCGGCCCTCAGGACCCTGCTTCAACGCCAGGATTTTTCCCTGATTCTGATGGATGTCCAGATGCCGGACATGAACGGGTTTGAGACCGCCACAATGATCTACGAGCGGGAAAAACTTCGGGAAATCCCCATCATTTTCATTACTGCCCATCACCGGGACGATGAACAGATATTCAAGGGATACCGGGTGGGAGCGGTGGATTATATTTACAAGCCGGTGGCACCGGACCTGCTGCGGGCGAAAGTAGGCGTATTCGCGGAACTGTATCAAAAGAACCTCCAGCTCCGGGTGCAGGAAAATGAAATGGCCCAGGCCAACCGGATTCTCCAGCGGGAGATCAACGAAAGAAAGGCTTCCGAAAGAAAGATAAGCCTGCTGAATGACAGGCTCCTGCAGAATATCCAGCATCTCAAGGCCGTCAACGAGGAACTGGACCGTTTCGCATATGTCGCCTCCCATGACCTCCAGGAACCCATCCGGAAGATCCTCATTTTCACAGACAAGATCCTCACCGGGTCTGGTACCGGCGAGGATACTGAAAAGTACCTTCGCAAAATCAGGGATTCCTCTGCCAAAATGCAGCATTTCGTCAGGGACCTGCTGAGCTTCTCCCGTCATGAGCTGCATTCCGAAGATTTCATCCGGACCGACCTGAACCTTCTGGTTTCGGATGTCCTTGGGGATCTGGAGGTCGAGATCGACAACTCCAAAGCGAAAATCTCTGTGGGTCCGCTTCCCGAGATCTGGGCGATTCCCTCCCTGATGCGTCAGATGTTTCAAAACCTCCTTCAAAATGCGATGAAGTTCAGGAGGGATAACTCCGTCCCGGAGATCTCCATTTACGCCGAAACCTCCCGCCCGGATATTCCAAATGAAGCAGGTCCCGGGAAGGAAGACACGGTCTATGACGTCATCAGCATCATGGATAATGGCATTGGGTTCGATCCCAAATATGCAGATGAGATTTTCGTCCTGTTCAAACGGCTGCATCCCTATAACGAGTTCCAGGGAAGCGGAGTGGGGCTTTCCATCTGCAAAAAGATCATTGAAAAGCACCGGGGTTTTATTACCACTAAAAGCAAGGACGGGGAAGGCTCCACCTTCTTCATCGGAATCCCTCAAAAAAAGATGCCCTTATCCAGGGAAGCCGTCATGTTCCCTTCCGGGGGCAACAGCTGAGCAGTTCAGTTCAGGGACCGGTTTCCGACCCGTTTCATCCAAATCCTCTCCGGACCCTGGCGATTGACAGGTCTTCCTGATGGCCTGACCCTGATTTCAGGGGCAATTGCCCTCATCCCTTCGCCATCCTTCCCTTTGCCTTTTCCGCAACCTGGTCCAGGTCGATATCCCTCATGCACCTGAAATGCCCTTTTGGACATTGATCAAACCCGATTTTGGAACAGGGCCTGCAGGGCAAATTCCGGATCTCAATGAGATCCGACCTGGGGTCCGGCTTGCTGGGAATGGTATGGCCATAATAGGGAAACATCCCGAATTCCGGGACAGTATTCCCCCAGAGGGAAATGATCTGCTTTTTGAAGGCCGCCGCAACATGCATCAGCCCCGTGTCATGGGTGATGACCAGCCGGGATTTGGCCACCAGGTCAGCCGACTGGTTGATCCGGAATTTCCCGCAGCCGTTGAAAATCCGGGAAGGATCAGCCTCCCGGATATATTCCCCATCTCCCCGGTCCTGGGATCCTCCCAGCAACAGGACCGGCTCCGCCAGTTTGAGGCAAAGCTCCCGGAGCATTTCCCGGGGCATCTTTTTGGTGGTGTGGGCCCCTCCGATAACCAGGGCGATATACCCCTGACGGTGGGATTCTGGAAGCTCTTCAGGGAAAACCTGGTCGTCATGGGGAATGAAATAGTCCAGGCCCAGGCCATCATTGGTGATTCCCAGGTGCCTGATGGTAAAAAAATAACGGTCCACAACGGAAAGGTCGGGAAGCCGGTTCCATTTGAAGCGGACCATCAGCCATTTATCCAGGTTGAGTTTGGGGAACCGGAAGGAAGGGCAGTTCAGGCCATTGGAGATCCTCAGGGAACGCAGATTATGATGCAGGTCGATTACCTGATCGAAACTTTCCTGCCGGAGCATCCCGATCAGCGCCCTCACGTCAGATTGCAGAAAATGGAGCCGGTCAATATAAGGGTTGCCGGAAAGGATCGGGCCGAACTGGGCCTTGGTCAGGTAGTGAATCTCCATTTCGGGCTGCCTGGCCTTCAGGCAACGGACCAGGGGGGTCGTCAGGACGATATCCCCAATGGAGGAAAACCGGATGACAAGGGTTTTCATTGAACCGGGGATAAGATTTGGTCATTGCTCAACATAATCCAGGTTCCTGGAAAAGGTTTCTTCGATTGTGAAAGCAGCTACAAGGGCGATCCCGATGCAGATCACCCCGGTGATCCACCCGCTTTCCAGATAGGAGAACCCCAACATCAGCCCTTTGAAAAGCAAGGTAATCAGGATCAGCATGCCCCGGGCAAAATTCGGGGCCGTGGTGGCCACGGTGGCCCTGAGGTTGGTTCCGAAACTTTCCGCAGCGATGGTAACGAATATGGTCCAAAACCCGGCCCCGAACCCCAGGGCAAAACAAATGCAATAAAACAGGAAGGTGCTCGCGTGAAATGCGGTAAAAAAGGCCAGAACGAAAATTCCGGAAAGCACCAGAAAAAGGATCATCGCCTTTTTGCGGCTTTTCCACCATTGACTGAACAGCCCGCTGATGAAATCCCCCAGGGTGATTCCAGCATAACACCACATGATGGCCCGGGCCGGGTTAATAGGCCCCTGAACATGGAGCTTTTCGGCGAAACTGTTCGAAAAAGTCACCAGGATTCCCACCAGGTACCAGGCAGGCATGCCTAAAAGGAGGCATTTGGCGTAACGGACGAAACGTTTCCGGTCATTAAAAAGCATCAGGAAATTACCCCTGCTCACCTGGGAAATTTTCAGGCTGGAGAACATCCCCGATTCAGCCACCCCGATCCGGAGAATGAGCAGGACCAGGCCCAGGCCTCCACCGATAAAATAACAGGTTCTCCAGTAGAACAGGCCGGAAAACAGTCCACCGGCGACTGCTCCTGAAACCCCTACGGAAGCCACCACCAGGGTTCCATAGCCGCGCTTTTCGGTAGATAATAACTCGGAGACCAGGGTGATCCCGGCTCCCAGTTCCCCTGCAAGGCCGAGCCCTGCAACGAATCGCCAGATCATATACCCGGTCGTGCCATGAACCAGGCCATTGGCAATATTGGCCAGGGAATAAAGCAAAATGGAACCGAATAGCACACTCAGTCTTCCTTTCCGGTCTGCCAGGATCCCCCAGAAAATCCCCCCCAGGAGGAGTCCCAGCATCTGGATATTGATCAGGTCAAGTCCTACCGAATCAATAAGGTCCCTGGAAAGACCCAGGCTCCGGAGGCTCGGTACCCGGATCACCCCAAACAGCAACAGGTCATATATATCAACAAAATAACCCAGGGAGGCCACGATAACGGCCGCACTGAGCACCTTTCGTGTAGATTGATCCATGGATGGAATCGGGTTTAGTTGGGAGGATTTTGAGGCTGGGGCTCCTTTTTTTTGAGCAAGGCCAGTCGCACCAGGACCGGCAGCCCGGTAACCAGGGCAATGACCAGGACCAGCCCTTCCAGGTGCAGGCCCAGCCAGGGAAAGGTCCTGCCCAGGAAAAAACCGGCGATCATCATCGTGCAAACCCAGGCGGTGCTTCCCACAATATTATATACCGTAAACTTCCTGACATCCATATTCACCACCCCGGCAATGATCGGAGCGAAGGTCCGTATGAAAGGGAGAAACCTGGCAAAGATAATTGCGCTTCCCCCGTGTTTTTCATAGAACTCGTGGGCCGCGATCAGGTGCCTTTTCCTGAACAGGAACCCATCCTTGCGATGGAAGAGCAGCGGACCCGACTTCCAGCCAAACCAGTAACCTGCGAAATTTCCCAGGACGCCCGCGATGGATACCAGAAGAATGACCAGGACGAAATGGACGGGGTAAGGGTTGACGCCCCGGGAACCCATCATGCCGGCAACAAACAACAGGGAATCCCCAGGCAGGAAAAAACCGACGAACAGACCGGTTTCGGCAAAGATAACTCCCATCAGGAGGTAGAGGCCTCCATGATGGACCACCCACCTGGGATCGAGGAGATGTCTGAGGACCTCGGGAAGGACCATTGTCCAATGCATGAAACAGATCTTATTTGAATTGCCGCGATCCGGAGTCGGGAACCGGGCCTCCTGCCCCCGGAATCAGGAGGCCCATTGACTTCAACCCCTGGAGCCGGAAACCATTTCGCCTCAATAAAGACTATCGGTCGCCCGGGGCAAGGCTGTCTGGCAAATATAACAGATTATCCCCAGCAGAGGCCCATTTCAGGGGTTTCGAAGAGTGGTTTCCAGCCCCCCTTTCCAAGTAAAAAATATTGAGTGATAACCATTTGGACTGTATATTTGAAAATCCGGGGGCCTGAAGGCTGCCCTGAAACAAATGCAATAATTATGGGCGACCTTTTTATCCGCAAACCGGTTCAATCGCTTCTTACTGAAGCCACCACCGGAAATGAGCTGAAAAGAACGCTGGGCAAATGGGGACTCGTGGCCCTGGGCATCGGGGCGATTATCGGATCCGGGCTTTTTGTCCGGACCGCGGCTGCTGCTGCCGAGCATGCCGGACCTTCCATCGTTCTTTCCTTCGTGCTTGCAGGAATCGGTTGCGCCCTGGCCGGTCTCTGCTATTCGGAGTTCGCTGCCATGATCCCGGTATCTGGAAGCGCCTATACCTATACCTACGCTACCATGGGGGAGTTTATCGCGTGGATCATTGGCTGGGACCTGGTCCTGGAATATGCCATTGGTGCGGCGACGGTTGCCATTTCCTGGGCGGAGTATTTCAATAAGTTCATTTCTGCCGCTTTCGGCATATCGGTGCCCTACCAATGGTGCCACTCCCCCTTCCAGAGTTCCCCGGACGGAATTCACGGGATCATCAATATTCCCGCAGTCTTCATTATCGGGCTCCTGACCCTGGTGCTGATCAAGGGGATCCGGGAATCGGCTACCGTCAATGCCATCATTGTGATCCTGAAGGTCACCATAGTCGTTTTCTTCATCGCCATAGGCTGGCATTTCATCAACCCGGCCAACCTGCACCCATTCATTCCCCCGAAAACCGGTCCCGCCTTTGGCTCCTTCGGTCTGGGAGGCATCGTTGCGGGTGCAGGAGTGGTTTTCTTTGCCTTTATCGGATTCGACGCCATTTCGAC
>JANWKA010000149.1 GCA_025451655.1 Chitinophagaceae bacterium
ATGGTACATGATTTCTTTTGAGGACTATGATTTTACCGTAACGGACCGGTTTCTGCGGTATGTCCGGATGGACACCCAGTCCGATCCGGACTCCGCCACGACCCCCTCCACCATGAAACAGAAGGAACTGGCGGTTTTGCTGGCTTTGGAGCTCCGGCAAATGGGCCTTACCGATGCTCAAATGGATGAGTATGGTTATGTTTATGCTACCCTGGAGGGGAACTGCAAAGGCCCTGCTCCGGTGATCTGCTTCTGCGCCCATATGGATACGGCTCCGGACTGCAGCGGGGCCGGAGTGAACCCGGTTCTGCACCGCAATTACCAGGGAGCGGATCTGGTGCTGCCGGATAATCCTGCCGAGGTCCTGAAACTCGCCGATCATCCCGACCTGCGCCTTCAAACGGGCCATGATATCATCACGGCTGGCGGCAATACCCTGTTGGGTGCGGACAATAAAGCTGGTATTGCGGAGATCATGGATGCCATCCGGTTCCTCGTTCTTCACCCCGAAATCTCCCATGGGAAGATCCGGGTCCTTTTCACGGTCGATGAGGAGATCGGCAGGGGAGTGGATCATGTAAATCTGGAAAAGCTGGGAGCTGATTATGCCTATACAATCGATGGTGAAAAGGCCGGATCCATCGAGGATGAAACCTTTTGTGCAGATCTCGCCAAAGTGGTACTTCACGGCATCCCAGTCCATCCGGGATTTGCCAAAGGGAAAATGGTCAATGCGCTGAAGATCGCAGCATGCCTGCTCGGGAAACTACCTGCAGACAAATTATCCCCGGAGACCACCGAAGGCCGCGAAGGGTTCATTCACCCGGTATCGCTCAGTGGAAATGCCGAAAAAGCGAGCCTGTCGGTGATCATCCGGGATTTCAGCGAGGAGGGATTGAAGAGCCATGAAGAGGTGCTGCGGATGGCGATGGAAGAGGCCCTGGAAACCTTTCCCGGTGGGAATGCTTTTCTGACGATTATTCCCCAGTACCGGAACATGAAGCAGGTCCTGGACCAGCACCCCAGGGTTACCGCCCTGGCCCGGGAAGCGATCCGGATGGCTGGTCTGGAACCGATACAGCAAAATATACGGGGAGGAACGGATGGGTGCCGTCTGACCCTCATGGGCCTGCCCTGTCCCAATATTTTTGCCGGGGAGCATGCTTTCCATTCCCGCCAGGAATGGGTAAGTGTCCAGGATATGCAAAAAGCGGTCCAGACGGTTGTATTTCTTTCCAGCCTTTGGGCTGGGGAATCCCGGATGCTGCTGTAAAGTAACATTCCGGGCATTCCCTTTTGGTATGCAATGGGCAGGGAGATGGCTTTTCCAGATACAATCCAAAGAGGGCCTCACTTCGGAAAAGTTGGGATTGCGGCGCAGGACAACTGTACCAGCGCCGCGAAAAGAAACGAGGCCTGGCGGTTTATTAATCAAAATTTAAACCTTAAATGCTGTAATGGTGAACCACGATTCCTCGCGGGAAAGTCTTTACATCCACCAGCTTCAGGAATAGCGGTATTGCAAGACCAGTGAAGATGGGCAACCCAGAGCCCAATGCGACGGGGTGGATGGCGAGAACGTATTCATCGATGAGGCCCGTTGCAATAAGACTCTGCATAAATCCCGAGCCGCCAATCGCTATGATCGGTTTCCCCGGCTCGGCTTTGAGTTTCCTGATCCCTTCGGCAAGATCGCCGTCGAAAACACGCGCTCCGACCCAGGAAGCTGCGGCGGGCGACAACTCGCCGGTTGTCGTATCCCTCAGGTCGATACCTTTAAACCCTTTTTTGGTAAAAAGGGCCTTGGGGATCTCGTTCATCGGCGCGGCAAAGGGCCCGGTCGCCGTTGGCCAGTATGGGGCCATACCCTCAAACGACTTTCTGCCCATGATAATCAGCCCCGCCTGCCGGGCTGACCCGACACTCCAGGCCAATGATTCCTCGTCCCCGGTCTTGAAGATCCAATCGTTCCCGCCATTGGCGTCTCCTACAAAACCATCGACCGAGATCGACATCTTCATAATTAACTTTCGCATAAATATAAATTTGTTATTAAAATGGCTCTTATTTGGTGGCAACCAGGGTGAGTAAAAATTCGTCCAGATTGGCCATTCCCCCAGTAACGCCTTCCTTGAAGCCCATTGCAATGAACTTTTCAAGTTCCGAAAGACTGTTCATTTTTTTGACAATTTGAACAATGGTTTTCTCAGCCCCGGCCTTGAAGGAGTTCCTGGTCAAAGACGAGGAAAAGCCCGTTTTGACCGGGTTTCCGTTCTCATCGCAAAAGGAATTCTTTGAGGAAAAACTGGACTTGGGTTCGATTTCGATAAATTCGACCAAAGACCAGTGGGTGACATTCTCGGGGGAGATCATGGCATATAACCAACGCCCTCCTACCTGGAAGTCCATCTCCTTTGTACGAGCCTTCCATGGTTTTGGAGCCGACCACTGGTCCAGCATTTCCGCTTTTGTGAAGGCGTCCCAGACGAGATCGAGGGAGGCGGCAAATTCACGGGTAATGTGAATGGTATTGGTGGCTTTATCTACGGTGAAATCAAAAAGCAGATTCATTTTTTCTTATTTTTTATGGTGTACAATAATTGATCGAGTTGTTGGAATCTTCCTTCCATAATCTTCCGGAACTGATCGAGCCAGATATCGATTTCCTTCATTTTATCGATTTTCAGTTCATAGAAGATTTCCCTGCCTTCTTGCTTGTGTGCCAGGAGGTCACATTCGGACAGGATGTGCAAATGTTTGGATATGGACTGGCGGGTGATGTCGAAGTGTTCGGCAATGGCGTTGGGAGTCATTGCCTGGAGGGCGATCAGGACGAGGATCGCTCGTCGGGTAGGGTCCGCAATCGCTTGAAAAATGTCTCGTCTCATGATTTTTAAATATGAAGCCGATCGGTTGCAAATATACGCGCAACCAATCGGTTCCGCAAAATTTTTTATAATGAGGAATTTCCCGGGTAATTAACCTGATCGAAATCAACCGGTTCCAGGAATCTGAAGTATTCTATCTTGCAACCCTTTGACTATGTAAATAAGCCCCTATCGCGCCTTGCCCCTTTCGCCCAAAGAAGGAAATGCAAGAATAAAAGCACATGCCAAGAAATTGTCGGAACAAGATCAGGTGAAATTTATAGAAACGGTTGAAACAGAACCTCTCGCTTTGCATGAGGGTAATTTCGCCCGTTACCATATAAGACCATCGGAGTAAAGGCACGGAGAAAAGTATGGCCAAAATATAGCCCGCCGACCTGTCAGCTAAATTTGGTCAATCTCAAAAATATCTCGCCGTTCCAACCTGTGCCAGAAGGAGGATTGCCCCCCACACAACCTTGCAATAACCAGATTTTGAGCCCGGTTTTTCCCTGGACATTTGGGGTAAACGTCTTTAATGTTCAAAAAAGCAGATACTCCCCCCAACCCAGTCCTGGTCTTCATTATACCGGACTCCGATCATTTTTCCCTTGCTTAACCGGGCCAGATTATTGACAGGGATCGGCTCCTCCTTGGGATCCTCCCAGAAATAAATCATCCTGATTTCACATTTGGCCGGGACTGCCGGGGTCCGGACCGCATCTGCATACACCACTTTTTGCTGGAGTATCCAGCCATCCGGATTCTTGATCCCGTCGATATCTTCCCGGGTTACGTCCAGGATCACCCCCTGACCGGCAAAGGAAAATAAGGGCTTGAGCACATAGTTCTCCAGATCCCGGGGGACGATCTCCATTTGTTTCAGGAAATAAGTCGTGGGTACATAGGCGCTTTGAAGGAAAGGAAGGGTGTATTTGCTGATCCGGAAAAACCAGTTCGGATGGGGTACCCATTCTACCTCCCAGGAAGCAGTAAGATCCACCATGGGGCCCAGCTGCTTTTGCTGACGGGTCAGGTCATCGAAGATGACCCGGTTGTAAATCCTGCGGACCGGGATCTTTAACCCGTCCCGCATATAGAATAGCCTGTGGCCTTCGCCGATAAGTTCCGTTACGTTGACGGTCCGGATCCCGGTCACCGATTCAGTGCAATAAAAATCAATCCGGGTCTTTTGCTCCTGGGGATTCACTTCGAGCAGGACCACTTCGGCGGGGTCATGGCCACCCAGGATGATCCTGCGAAGCAGTTCTAAATAAGATGTTTCTTCCAGCCCGCTCATATAGTTGTTCAGTTTTTCCGGGATCCGGAAATGCTTCCGGTACAGAGTGGCTAACAGGGTCTGGAAGGCCAACAGGGTAGGGAAGCCCTGGAGTTCAATCAATTTCGGAATCAGTTCACCCTGCGCATCCCTGCAGATGGCAAAATCCAGGGCGATGAAGGGGCAGTGCCCCTCCTCTCCCGGGACTTTCAATGCAGGAGGGAGGGCCAGAGCGGTTATTTCCCTGAAATCCGACCGGCGGATCAGGTTCAATACCTCTGTTCCTGCTTCGAGGATCTTTTTCGTCAGCGCCAGGGGAATAAATACCGGGGTTTCCGCAACCCGGAATTCCACAGCCCCTGGGTAAGCGGTCTCCAGTCCCTCCAGGAATGCGGCGTAACGCTCCGGAGTAAACTGGGCCAGGAACCGGTCACGGATTTCGGGGATCATGAGGGGTAGTGATAAAAGATCAGCAGACGGTCTCCTGAAGGGAAACCACGGCCTGGTCCAGGAACCTGGGAATGACCAGGGACCGGGTCAGGCAGATCATCCCCGGGTCTTCGAGGCGATCCAGCATCTCCCGGTACTTTTGTTCTCCGAACTGCCGGATCACCTGGTTCATTTTTTCGGTCTTTTCCAGGTAGTGGGTCATGCCTTCCGGATCAGCTTCGGGATGAAACTGGGTGCCGAAGAACCAGGGAGAAAACCGGATGGCCATCATAGCCCGTTCCAGCGGGATGCGGGGCCTTTCCTTTTCCAGCGCGCAAAGGCTTGCGCCAATTTCCGCCATCCGCTCCCTGTTGGGGCGGATCACCTGCCATTCCCGGCTTTCCACTGCGAAAAACGGATCCGGAAGGTCCCGAAAAAATGGCTCGTTAAATCCTTCCCCTGTTTTGTGAACAGGCATCACCCCGAATGCGGGTGATTTTCTGAGGCAAATTGCCCCCAACCCGTAAATTCTGCAGGCGATCTGGAAAGAATGGCAAATGAAAAAAACGAATTTTTTCCCCCCGGAAGAAAGGTTGATTTGCTCCAGGTCCCGGATCAGGGCGCAATACCGGTTGTCCCAGTCCAAGCCCTCGCTGTCCAGGGGACTTCCTGGACCCCCGGTGGAAATATAAACCTGGTAGGAGGAATCCGGCACCTGGTTTTTCTTCCTGACATCAAATTCATTCACGGAAAGATCCACCCCGTTATCCGCAGCATAGGCCGAAAGCAACTGCCGCAGGCTCCGCATGCCCTGGTTGGGGGCACCATCATTCAGGTCCAGCAATGCTACGCGTAGGCCAGGGATCGGCATGCTGCAAACCTACTGGAATTCACCGATGATACAAAACCGGGAAGGCTCAGATTCCGCTCAGAAACTGGGCCCGGATATAGTCCACCACAGCTCCCAGGCTCCTGGTCTGCTCGAAGATCGCCAGCTGCCGGTCAGCCCCGGTTCCGCCTTCCAGGATTCTGGGAATCTGGGAAATGGCTTCCCGGGATCCCAGCCCGTCAACAGTGTCGTCCACGAAATCCAGCAACTCGTAGATCAGGGCCCGGGTGTTGGTTTCCGCCTGTTTGCCGAAATCGATCATGTTGCCTTCGATCCCGTAACGGCTGGCCCGCCACTTGTTTTCATTGATCAGCTGCCTTTTGTAGATGATGAAGTTCAGGTTGTAAGACCGCAGCCGGTATAGCTTGGCGCAGATGGCCTGAAAAAGTGCTGCAAGCCCGATGGTTTCGTCCACGGTAAGGGTTACGTCGCAGATCCGGAATTCGACGGTGTTGAAGAAAGGATGAACGCGCAGGTCCCACCAGATCTTCTTTGCGTTATCAATGCAATTGGTCTTGATCAGGAGTTTGATATAATTGTCGTATTCTTCTATGGACTCAAAATAATCCGGTATCCCTGTTCTGGGGAATTTGTCGAATACCTTGGTCCGAAAGGACTTGAACCCGGTGTTTCGGCCTTCCCAGAATGGCGAGTTCGTGGAAAGGGCATATACATGGGGCAGGAAATACCTCGCTGAATTGGCTATATGGACTGCCATTTCCCGGGATTCCATTCCCACATGAACATGGAGCCCGAAGATGAGGTTGGACCGGGCAGCGTCCTGCATCTCGTTGACGATCTCAAAATACCTCGGGTGGTCGGTAATCAGCTGTTTTTCCCATTTGGAGAAAGGGTGGGTACCGGAAGCTCCCACAGCCAGGCCCAAATCGCCCGCAATACCCGAAATTGTCCTTCTGAGCAGGGCGATGTCCTCGCGGGCCTCGCTGATGTTCCTGCAGATATTGGTTCCTACCTCCACCACCGCCTGGTGCATTTCGGCCTTGACCTGGTCCTTGATCACCCGGTGGGCCTGTTCCACAATCTTCTGTTCATGGCTCTTAAGCTCGCCGCTGGCTGGATCCACGACCATGTATTCTTCCTCGATCCCGAGGGTGAACTGGTGGGAATTACCAGGCTGCTGGGTTGGGGGAAAGGAGGGGATCATGGTTTTTTCGGGGCGGGCGGACGAAAAGAGGAAGGTTTTCCCGGTTTGGGGGATGAAGATGCGGCCCTGGGGATATCCCCGGGAGAAGAACCCCGGGGCTTGGGAGCTTGAGGCCTGCTTTTCACTGCATCCGCTGCGGAGGGTTTGTCCCGCACGCCATCCCGGATATATTTGCCCCAGGTGAGGTTGTCCGCTTCCGGCTTGGCCTTCCGAGCACGTTCCAGGGCGTAGTCTGCGGCCTTGTCCACCACCCACTGGAAATGCTCCTCACCCACGGACCCGGGATCCGCGTCCGGAGCCGGGTTGCAGAAATCGATGGCATAGGGAATCCCGTCCCGGACCGCGAACTCCACCGTATTAAAATCATACCCGAGGTAACGGTTGAGCCGGACCACATGCTGCTCCATGGCGGCATGGAGGGCCGGGTCCGGGGAGAAATCAGCATGGTAGCGCAGGTGGTGCGGGTTTCTGGGCTCGTAGGGCATGATTCGGACGTATTTGCAGCCGATGCAATAGCAACGGTAATACTGATCGAAGGAAATCTCTTCCTGAAGGAGCATGACGAGTTGGCCGGTCCCGTGGTGTTTGAGGAAAAAATCTTCCCTGTCGGCCACCTTGTAAACGTTTTTCCACCCCCCTCCCGCAAAGGGCTTCATGTAGGCAGGAAATGAAATATAGCTGAAGATATGATCCCAGTCCAGCGGGTAGGCCAGGTTGGAAAATGATTCATCGGCAGTTCCATCAGGGAGCTCCCTGGAGGGAAGGATCACCGTCCTGGGAACCGGGACCCCGATCCGGGTGGCCAGGCAATTGTTGAAGAATTTTTCATCGGCGCTTTGCCAGAAGGGGTTGTTGATCACTGCCGTACCGCAAAGGGCCGCGTTCTTCAGGCAGGCCCGGTAGAAAGGGACGTCCTGGGAGATCCGGTCGATGATGACGGAATAGCCACTCTCCTGCCCCTGAATTACCTTGTCGATCCGGACCGGCTCGGCGACGAACTCTGGGTCTTTCAGGCTGTTGACCTTCCGGATGAAAGCTTCGGGGAAGGATCTTTCTTTTCCGAAGAGGATGCCGATTTTTTTCATATGCATTCTTATAAGCTGGTTTATTTGATCAGGGAAAGGTAATGCGGAAACATAACCCTCCATACGGGCCAGTCATGCGTGGAATCCGGACGGATGTCCAGCCAGTGACTGATTGATTTGGCGTTCAGGATGGCCGATAACCTTT
Source organism: Chitinophagaceae bacterium (assembly GCA_025451655.1). Lineage (GTDB taxonomy): Bacteria > Bacteroidota > Bacteroidia > Chitinophagales > Chitinophagaceae > JANWKA01. The sequence continues at coordinate 7,860 of JANWKA010000149.1, forward strand.
CATTCTGGGCCCTGCAGATGTCCTGGTCCGCGGTTCCGAGGATGATGCCCATCTGCCAAAGCAGGGGATCCTGGTCATCTGGAAGGAAGTCCACCGGGTTATTGAAATATACGGATTCGCTGTAGTATCCGTCGCAACGGGAACGGATATCGAAGGCCCCGCTCATGGAAAACATATAGGAAACCCGCTCGGGGTGGCGGAAGGCAAAATTGGCCGCATGGTAGCCTCCAAAGCTGCAACCTGCGGTAACCACTTTGACCGCCCCGGTCTCCCCGGTAGCACGGGGCAGGATCTCATTCAGGATCAGGTTGTCGTAACACTCGTGGTTGTGTACCCGGACCTGCGGGGATACGGCCGTGTTATACCAGCTTTGGGCGTCGATGCTGTCGGGGCAATAGATCTTGACCAGACCGTTGTCCAGGAACCAGGATGCCGACCCGATCAGGCCCTCGTCCCTGTTCTGATAATAGGTTCCCATGGAAGTGGGAAAAAGGATCACTGGAAATCCCCCATCTCCGAAAACGAGCATATGGAAATCCCTGCCCAGGCTGGGGGAATACCATTTGTGATATTGTTCGGTCACGTCAAAAGGATTACAGGGGAAGCCATCCTGACCAAATTTATCCCATTGGGCCGGCAATATCAATTTTTTCAGCTAAAATTGGGGACTCCGATTCGGGCCTTTCCCCGAGGGAGAACCCGGCATGGGGACCGAAATGCGCCAGGAGGTTCTGTATTCGTTCCGGCTGAACCGGGAAGTGCGAGTTGACCTTTATGAACCAGGTCATGATCCCGGGGCCGGGTTGCTTCTCATCAATGATGGCCAGATCCTGGAAAAGATGCGGTTCTGCGATATGCTGGATTGCCTTGCCGGGGAAAGGAAATTGAGGCTTCCTTTCATTTGTGCGGTCCATGCGGGAAGGGACCGAAGGCAGGAATACGGCGTGGCAGGCATCCCGGATTTTGCAGGAAGAGGTGCCCGTGCGGGTAATTACACCGAATTCATTTTGAAGGAACTGATGCCCTGGCTGGGCAGGTCCGGAGCCCCGGTCGCCCAGGGCCCCGGGGCTTTCGCAGGCTTTTCCCTGGGCGGACTCAGCGCCCTGGATATTGCCTGGAGCCATCCTGCCCTGTTTCAGCGGGCCGGGGTTTTCTCCGGATCTCTCTGGTGGCGTACCCGGGACCTGGGAGATGGGTATTTGGAATCCCGTGACAGGATCATCCACCAGCGGATCCGGGAAAGAGCCTTTGTTGCCGGGATGCGTTTTTTCCTGGAATGCGGCACTGCCGATGAAACCATGGATCGCAATGGAAGCGGCATTATCGATTCTGTTCAGGATACCTTGGACCTGGTCCGGGAGCTGGAGCTCAAGGGATACCGGCAACCTGAAGAACTGGTTCTCAGGGTCGTTGAAGGGGGGACCCACCAGGAATCCACCTGGGAAAAGGTCCTTCCGGAATTTTTCCGATGGGGCTGGGCTGCAGGGTCCTGATCCCAGGAGGAGATCCTGAACCGGGATCCATGGAATGATTAGGGATGCATCCTGTTTCAAACCATTCCCTTTGGAACCTCATGTTCTGGCAGACCCCCGACTTCTGGTCCCGGCACTTTGCCTGGGCACCATGACCATCCGGTAATGGCCCCTCTGGCCCTTTAATCGTACCTTTGCAAGCTCAAACCGATTGCAATGCTGGACGCCATTCCTTCAGCTATCGACGACATCCGCCAGGGAAAACTGGTGATCGTGGTCGATGATGAAGACCGTGAAAATGAGGGGGATTTCATCACTGCCGCCCGCAATGCCACCCCGGAGATCATCAACTTCATGTCCCGGTATGGCCGGGGGCTGATTTGCGCCCCCCTGACTGATTCCAGGTGTGATGCTTTGGGCCTCCAGATGATGGTAGCCCACAATACGGCCTTCCACCAGACCCCATTCACGGTTTCCGTGGACCTTTTGGGTCATGGGTGCACCACCGGGATTTCTGTCCAGGACCGGAGTAAAACCGTTCAGGCCCTGATCGATCCTGCCACGCAGCCCGGCGACCTGGGGAAGCCGGGTCATATTTTCCCGCTTCGAGCCATGAAAGGAGGGGTGCTGCGGCGTACCGGTCACACCGAGGCCGCCGTGGACCTGGCCACCCTCGCCGGTTTTGAGCCGGCAGGAGTGCTCGTGGAAATTATGAATGAGGATGGGACCATGGCCCGGCTGCCCCAGTTGCGCCAGATCGCCACCCAGTTCGGATTGAAAGTGATTTCAATCCGGGATCTCATAGAATACCGGCTCAGGACCGAAACCCTGATCGAGGAGATGGTCCGGGTCCAACTCCCCACCCGCTATGGAAATTTTGAACTGGTTGCCTTCCGCCAGACCAATTCGGGGGAACTGCATATCGCCCTGGTTAAAGGAAAATGGGACAAGGATGAGCCGGTCCTGGTGCGCGTGCATTCCTCATGTTTTACAGGGGATATCCTCCATTCCCTGCGCTGCGATTGCGGCGAACAGCTGCACCGGGCCATGGAGATGGTGGAAAAGGCCGGACAGGGGGTAGTGCTTTACATGAACCAGGAAGGCAGGGGGATCGGGCTGCTGAACAAACTGAAGGCCTACAAGCTCCAGGAAGAGGGGAAGGACACCGTGGAAGCGAACCTGGAACTGGGATTCAAAATGGACGAAAGGGATTACGGCGTTGGAGCGCAGATCCTGCGCAGCCTGGGGATTTCCAGGATCCGGCTGATTACCAACAATCCGAAGAAAAGGGCCGGGTTGCTGGGGTACGGCCTTCAGATCGTCGAGAATGTCCCGGTGGAAATCGAGCCCAACCCCCACAACGAATTCTATCTGCGAACCAAAAGGGACAAAATGGGTCACGACATCCTCCAGCACCTGGAGGACTGAACAGGATTCCTTTTCCATGCCCGTGAATTCCGCGCTCTCCCCGCCGAAGCCGCTCAGAACCTGGTCTCCTGTATAATGAATGATCCCATTCAGGAACTTTTCGCCTGAGACCTCCGCCAATCTTTTCATCCCTATGAAATCATTTTCCCTGATCATGGCGGTCGATTTTACCTCAATACCCTAAAGTTGCTTTTTTCTGTTTTCCAAAACCAAATCAACTTCTGCCCTCTTGTGAATACTGAAATGATAGGTTTTCCAGTTTTCTTCAAACCAACTCAATTGTTTGATAATCTCCATAAGTGCTAAATATCGTTGCAGGGGGGTGTTCTTCACCCCGGAAAGCCGGGAAATATTTGAAAGATTAATTGTGCTTCCTACCCTGCTCGCAATTAATTGCAGGATATTTGGTATTTGTGGGAGCCCTTCAATATGAGTTAGATGCTTCGGTTTTCATTTTGGGACAGGGGCCAAGGAGGATGAATTTCCATTCGGCCAGCGAGGGAGTCAGCCACCCTGGGGAGTGCCATTACATCAGAAGATCCTGTTAAAATAATCCACCTTCCTTGGCTGTCTTCATCATTTATTTTTTTTATACTCAAAAATAATCCAGGAGCTCTCCGAGTCTCATCAATAATTACGTGCTTTTTAGCCTTTGCAAAAAACCTGAAGGGTCAACTATTGCTGCATTAAGGGGGCGGGATCATCAAATGTGACCTGTTGGCATTTAAATAAACCACCTTCCTGAGTTGCCTGCAAAACCCAGGAAAAGGGTCCTTATTTCCTCATCAGGCTGTCCTGTTTATCCTGCTTTTCCCGCATCCGTTCGAGGGAAGCTCGCTCCAGGGAATCATTTTGTTGCCGGATTCTTTTCGGACTGAAGAGATCCGCGAAATGATCGAAATCCCTTTTATAGGTCAGGGTCGCCCCAAACACCGAAAGATTGCCATTAAGGAGGACATCATAGCTGCTCCTGCGGAATACTGTGGCCCGGACCCTGCCGTCCGGGGTGATCAGGTACTCGAATTGAAAATCTCCCGCGAAGGCGCTGGAGGAGGAATACTGGTTGTTCACGTAGCTGGTCCTTCCCCAGTCCACGCTGGGACCGGCCTCCAGCCGGATCCGGTTGTTGGCCAGGGATTTGGTGACCCCTACCTGCACCTCATTGCGGGCCAGCGGGTCACCCGCTTCCCCGCTGGCCGAATAGGCGTCATAATTCACGTTGAGGCCAACCGTATTGTTCTTGATCACCCTGCCCAGCAAAGAGTTGAGCTGTGTTGAGGCGGTGGAGGACAGGAACTGGCCTACGCTGGTCAGGCCGCCGGACCGCAGTAAATTGGAATTGGAGGAAGAGGGGGTAACCGGATAGAACTGGTTGAAAAGCAGGAGCCAGGCCACTTCCTGGGTCATTTCGGAAGGGTCCTGCTTCACCTGTTCCAACCGGGTCATGGCATAGCTGGTCACCGCAATTCCCTGGTCAGGAAGCCGGATATCGAAATGGATGTCGGGCTTGAGCAGCATTCCTGTGAGGATCAGGTATACATCCACCTTTTCTTTCCGCTCGGCCAGGTTCCTGTCCTCCTCGGTCAGAAACCCGTTGCTTGTTTCCACATCGCCTGAAATCAGATCATAAAGGCTCGCTCCACCGGGAACGCTGTAAATCGCGTTCACTTTCACCCTGGCAGTGTAAGGGCTTCCGTTCCAGGAGATGGTGCTGCCCTGGCTGATCTTGAATTTTTTTGCGATCAGGCGCTGGTAGATA
>JANWKA010000150.1 GCA_025451655.1 Chitinophagaceae bacterium
ATATCCTGGTTTCGAGGCCGGAAAGCCAGGGAGGTGCCTATGATATCGTGAATACCCGCTATCCCTGGCTTTTCCTTTCCGGTTGGAACCACCGGAATCCTGTTTTCGCTACGGCCAATTTCCGGATTTACCGGATTGATGAGTAGGGGACCGTTAATCGATTTCCGGATTTGCGAAAAAAATCAGATATAATACTGGCTATCAACCTATTGGGGACTTGAAATTCCTTATCTTAGGCCTCTGATAATCTGGATCTGGCGATGCGTGATACCCCTTCCGTTACCAAAATACATTATACCCTGCGGGTTGCCTGTGCCTTCTGTTTCATCGGGCATGGATCCTTCGGGATCGTAACCCGGCCTCTGTGGGCTAATTATATGGCTGTATTCGGGATTGGAAAACCCCTGGCCTTCCACCTGATGCCCCTGCTGGGAGGCATGGACCTTCTGTTCGGGATCCTGATCCTGGTTTTGCCCCTCCGGATCCTGCTTTCCTGGCTGGTGGTCTGGGGAGCCGTCACGGCCCTCCTGAGACCCCTGAGCGGGGAGCCCTTCGCTGAATTCCTGGAAAGGGCCGGGAATTTCGGGGCGCCTTTCGCCTTATTGCTGCTTTCGGGCATTCCCGGAACCCGTCTCCGGAATTGGTTCAAACCCGTTCCTTCCCGGCCTTCCTTCGATGAGGTTTCCCTGGGTCGCCTTCAAACCAGTCTTACGGTGATTTGTTTCCTCCTGCTTGCAGGGCATGGGGGATTGAACCTGATGGAAAAAAGCTCCCTGGTCAGCCAATATGCTTCCCTGGGCTTTGCCCATCCTTTTGGAACCGCGAGAATATTCGGGCTGTTGGAAGTCACAGGGGCTTTCGCCCTTTTGCTCAGACCAACCCGGGAATTGGTGATGGTCCTCCTGATCTGGAAGGTAGCCAGCGAACTGTTTTATCCGCACTATGAGCTTTTCGAGTTTTTGGAGCGGGCAGGCAGCTATGGATGCCTGCTCGCCCTGTGGTTTGTTATGGAATCGGGGATTCCTGCAATCGGGGTAAAAGACTGGTTCAGGGCCGGGAACCTGGGCGAAGGAAGTCAGGGATTGGATTATTCATCTTCTGCAAAGGTCAGCATAAAGCCGTTGTTGACCAGCATGGAAAATTCTGTGGCATCATAAAAGGTCTTATCGAGCCCATTCAGGATTTTGACCTCATTTTTTATCTTTTCAAAGAAGTTCCGGATTCCCTTCAGTTGGATATAAAATAAAAGGCAACCCCCGTCCTTCCTGTGGATTTCGGGAATTTCAGCACCAAGGTTCTCATAGGTTTGGAACATAATGGTGACTCCGCCGCAATGCATCATGGCCTATACCGGATCCCCCTGTTCAGGAACCATCGCGATCATTTCAAAACCGAGCTTCCTGTAAAAATCCATCGTCTGATGGATATTTTTTACGAAAATGTTTGGTGATAGTGTATCCATAGAATGGGGCTTAAATGAAGATTGGGTGCAAGGATAAAATCAGGTCTTTTGAAGAATCCTGGCGGTCCGTATTTTCGAATCCACCCAATGCCCTGCAGGGCGTCCCCGGTTCAAGAAATTAAACATTTTACTATGAGTTGTTTTAAAATCCATGGGACCCCGATATTATCATCATCCAACCAATCAACGCAAAAGCCGCTGAAAATCAGCGGCTTTTGTGCGTGGAGCTGAGGGGAGTCGAACCCCTGTCCAAACGTAGTCCCCGTATGCTTTCTACATGCTTAGCAATTACTTGGGTTTTCGGGGCTCCGCAGGCGAATTGCCAACCAACATTGCCCTTAGCCATTTGAATTTCAGGTGAAAATCATGGCTCCCTTCACCCAATCCTGCCGGTAATCCTGATAGGTCACGGAAGGGCAGGCAGTCGCGCCCCGGCCGGACATCATGGGCCTAATTCTTGGAATTAGGCAGCCATTGCATAGCTGAAATTGCCATGTGAAGTTTGAATATTCAGATTAACGTGCTAATTATCCAACGCACGGCATGCTTACATACAAAGATCTCCGCTGTCAAAACCGGTCAGCCCCGTTCCTTGCATTTAAGAACTGTAAAATTACGGATTTCGGGAAGTTAAACCGCTAATGCCTGAACCAGTGTCTCCAGACATCCAGTCCGTTGGCATAGATCACCAGGGCCAGAATGATGGCCAAACCCACATACTGGGCGTAAATCAGCACTTTGTCGCTGGGTTTGCGGCGGGTGATCATTTCCACCCCGATAAACAAGGCATGCCCACCGTCCAGGACCGGAATGGGCAGGATGTTCATGATCGCCAATACGATGGAAAGGAAGGCGGTCATGGCCCAGAAGGTCTGCCAGTCCCAGATAGCGGGAAATAGGTTCCCTATGGTAATGAATCCCCCGAGGGAATCGGAGGTTTTGACCTGTTTGGAGAAGAAAATCAGCCTTAATTGCTGGAAATAATTTCCAATGGTGCGGATTCCCTTTTTGATGCCCATCGGGATGGCCTGGAAGAAACCGTATTGCCTGGTGTCCATCTTCAGGATCCGGTCCGGAGCCAGGGCAAAAAAACCTACCGCACCTGCGTCATTGAGCCGAACCCGGATATGAACCGTCTGATTCCCGTTCCTGAGGATACCGATATCAGCAACCGTGTCTTTCAGGCTCCCTTTTGCATTTTCAAACTGATTATAATAGGATACTGGCACTCCATTGAAGGATACCATCCGGTCCCCTTTCATCAGTCTTCCCGATAGGAAACGGGATGAAGCCGGTACACTATCCACAATCACGGGTATCCGGGGCTCGATAAAGTCCGCCCTGTTCTGGCGGATCAGGGAGGAAACGAAATTGGAAGGAACCGGCACCTCAACCGGCCTGCCTTCCCGGATCACTCCGATTTCCCGGACCTGGTCCAGGATGATGTCCGCCGGAATGGTTCCGAAATTGTCTACCGGTTTTCCGTCGAGGCTGACGATGAGGTCCCCGTCCCGAAGCCCGATGGATTTTCCCAGGGAATCGGCCACAATTCCAAAAGTCAGGTTTTTGGCGGGCAGATAGCTCTCACCCCATTTCCACAGCATCATGCAGAAAATGGCGAAAGCCAGCAGGATGTTCACGGTGACCCCTGCCAGAATGATGATCAGCCTTTGCCATGCAGGTTTGGAGCGGAACTCCCAGGGCTGGGGAGGTTGTTTGAGCGCTTCCGTGTCCAGGCTTTCATCGATCATGCCTGCGATCTTCACATAACCTCCCAGGGGAAGCCAGCCAATCCCGTAAACCGTCTCACCAATTTTTTTTTTGATCAGGGCGAAACCCGGATCGAAGAATAGAAAGAATTTTTCCACCCGGCATTTGAAAAGCTTGGCAGTGATGAAATGCCCGAATTCATGCAAGATGATCAAAATGGAAAGGGCCAGAAGGAACTGGGCTAATTTAATCAGGATCACTCCGGTGGCCATCGTCTGGGTCCTTTTGAGGAAGGAGCAAATATAGGATTAAAAGGGCAGTAAGGCTTGTAAGGAGGGCCATGGGAGCCTTCAGGAAAAAACCCGGATCATGGATAAGGCCAGTTCTCTGGAAGCCCAGTCCGTGTCCTGGTATTCCTGGAGGTTGGGCTTGGAGATAAAGGGGATTTTGACCAGGGTTTTTTCGATGATTTCAGTCATGTCCAGAAATCCGATCCGGTTTTTGAGAAAGGCCTGGACCACCTCCTCATTTGCGGCGTTCATCACGCAGGGAGCATTCCCGCCTCTGAGGAGGGTTTCGGTGGCGATGGCCAGATTGCGAAAGGTCTTGGTGTCAGGCTGTTCGAAATTGAATGCCGGGTAATTCTTGAAACGGAAGCGCGGAAAATTGTTGACGAGGCGCCTGGGGTAGCTCAGGGCGTACTGGATCGGGAATCGCATATCCGGAAGTCCCATCTGGGCCTTGATCGAGCCGTCTTCGAACTGCACCATGGAATGGATCACCGACTGGGGGTGGATCACTACCTCAATCTGTTCGGGAGCCAGGTCGAACAGCCATTTGGCTTCGATCATTTCCAGGCCCTTGTTCATCAGGGTGGCGGAGTCAATCGTGATTTTTTCTCCCATGTTCCAGTTGGGATGCTGGAGCGCGTGGGCTTTTTTCACATTTATCAGGAAATTGGGTTTTTTACCCAGGAAAGGGCCACCGGAGGCGGTCAGGATGATCTTTTCAATCCGGTTGAACTGTTCTCCCGCAAGACATTGGAAAATGGCCGAATGCTCCGAATCCACTGGAATGATCGCCACGTTCGAAGCCCGGGCTGCTTCCATCACGAGGTCTCCGGCCACCACCAGGCATTCCTTGTTGGCAAGTGCGATGGGGATGCCCTTTCGGATCGCGGCAAGGACCGGTTTGAGGCCGGCCACCCCGACAATTGCAGCCAGGAGCAGATCGGTTCCCTCCCAGGCAGCGGCCTCCTCCAGGCAATCCGGACCGGAAAGGACCTTGATCGGGTATTCGGAAAGTGCCGCCCTGACCTGGGGATATTGGGCCTCGTCGCAAATGGCTACTGCCCTGGGTTGGTATTGGATCGCCTGCTGGATCAGCTGGGAGGCATTTTTGGCCGCCGTCAGGACTTCGACCTGGAACTGGTCCGGGTGGAGATCAATGACCTGGAGGGCCTGGGTTCCGACCGACCCGGTGGACCCCAGGATGGAGATCCTCCTTTTATGCGGGGAAAGATTCATGCCTGGAACTGCATTCAATGATTTAAAGATAACGGTTTTCAGGAACGGTCAGCCGGCAAGGAAATTTTGAAGGCCTTCGGCGAAGTCCCGGTTATTGCTGAGGCGGGGAACCTTGTTCTGCCCCCCGAGTTTCCCCCTGGACTTCATATAACGGATGAAACCGTTTTTTGGAACCGGCCTGACACGGAGGGGTCCCAGGATGTTGCCGCGGACCAGATCATCATAATAAATATTCTGCTCCCGGAGCTGGTTGTCGATTTCCCGGGCAAAGGCCTTCTCATCCCAGGGTAAGGATTCGAATTCAATGAACCATTCATGGTACGGGCGTTCTCCGTCGCCCTGGACCTTTGGGGCCACCGTGAACTCGGTCACCACGGCCTGGTGCAGGGCGGCAGCCCGGGAAAGGCTGGCTTCAGCCTCCTCGGCGATCAGGTGCTCCCCGAATGCGGAGATGAACTGCCTGGTCCTTCCGGTTACCTGAACCCGGTAGGGGTTGGTGGATACGAATTTCAGGGTGTCTCCGAGGTCATAACCCCAGAGCCCGGCGTTACTGCTGATGACCATGGCATATTGGACACCGGTCCGGACTTCCCGGAGCGGGATCCGCTCCGGATGCTGATCCCAAAGACCTGCAAGGGGCATGAATTCATAAAAGATCCCGGAATTTGTGTTCAGGAGCAACCCCTCCTCCGACCGGGTATCCTGAAAGGCGAAAAATCCCTCTGAAGCCGGATAGGTCTCGATCAGATCAACCGGTTTGCCGATCGTTTCAAGCATCCGGGACCGGTAGGGTTCAAAGTTCACTCCCCCGTGCACCAGGAGGTCCAGATGTGGAAACACCTCACCCACTGTTTTCCCAGCTCTTTCCCGGATCCGGTCCAGGTACATCTGGACCCAGGGGGGAATACCGCTGATCAGGGTCATGTCCTCCCTGAGGGTTTCCTCCACGATCCGGTCCAGCTTGGTCTCCCAGTCCTCGATGCAATTGGTCTCAAAGGTTGGAAACTGGTTGGTTCTGAGATAGCGTGGGATGTGGTGGTTGACGATCCCGCTCAAACGGCCGGTAGGGATATCTCCGATCCTTTCCAGCTCCGGAGACCCGGAAAGGAAGATCATTTTTCCTTCGGTGAACCGGTTATTGCCGGTTTCGGCGATATAACATAATAGGGCGTTGCGAGCGGTGTCAATATGATTGCCGATCGAATCGCTGGTGATGGGAATATACTTGACCCCGCTGGTAGTTCCTGAGGTTTTGGCCAGGTAAATGGGCCTTCCCTTCCATAGCACATTATGTTTCCCTTCCCGGATCCGGTCCAGGAAGGGGGTGAATTGCTCATAGTCCCGAATCGGTACCGCTTCCCGGAATTGGGCGTAGGATCCCACCTCCTCCAGCTTGTGTTCTTTACCGAAATCTGTCTTTTTCCCGGTTTTAAGCAGGGATTGCAGTATCGATTCCTGGTCTTCCACCGCTTTTTGCATTTCCCTTTTGATCCTGGAGCTGATATATAACGCAAAAGGCTTTGCCAGTAAGGATTTGAAGGTCATTCGCATGGGCAGAAGGTGGGACCGGGGTCAGGCGCAAAAGTAAAGAAATCCAAAGGCCGGGGAAATTAATCCTGCCAACTGTTCCGCCGGGATGAGGGAAGTACAGGGCAGGGAAGGATGAAACCCCGGGATTCAAGGGAAAACAGCGATGCGGATCATTATAATAGGTTATCATTCGAACAATAACACATAAAAAAAAATCGCAAAAACTTTGCAGGATAAATAAATTAGCTCTAATTTTGCTACAATTATTTAGGAGAGGTCTATGTTCGCAGTTGTAAAGATCGCAGGTCAGCAATTCAAGGTAACCCCCGAAAGTGAAATCTTCGTTCCCCAGCTGAATGGAAAAATAGGGGACCTGGTAGAATTCCCGGAAGTGCTTCTATTGGACCAGGATGGGAAACTTTCCCTGGGCTCCGAAATCAAGGCACCCGTCCGTGCCGAAATCCTCGACCATGTTCAGGGGGATAAGGTGACTGCATTCAAGATGAAAAGGAGGAAAGGTTTCCGCAAAAAGATCGGTCACCGGTCCAAATTCACCCGGATAAAAATCCATGATATTGTTTAATTCAAATTATTTTTTATATCTTAGAAAAGTTTTTGAAGTCATGGCACACAAGAAAGGAGAAGGCAGCGTAAAAAACGGAAGGGATTCCCAGAGCAAAAGGCTCGGGGTGAAAATTTTCGGAGGCCAGGCTGCCGTTGCGGGAAATATCATTCTGAAGCAGCGGGGAACCGAATACCACCCGGGTAAAAATGTGGGGTTAGGCAGGGATTTCACCATTTACGCCCTTACGGACGGAGTCGTGGAATTTTCCAAGGGGAGGAAAGACAGAACTTTTGTATCCATTAAACGACTTGACACTGCTGTTCAACCCGAAGCCTGAATAGGTCCGGGGCAACCTGCAGTTATGCCATAAAGATTAAACCCAATTTCATTACTAACCCAAAATTCAAAACAATGGCAACAAAAAAGAAAGCTGCCCCCAAGAAAAAGGTAGCAGCCAAGAAACCAGCTAAAAAAGCTGCGCCCAAAAAGAAAGCTGCCCCCAAGAAAAAGGCTGCTAAAAAGGCCGGCAAAAAGAAAGCTGCCAAGAAGGCAGCTCCTAAAAAAAAAGCTGGTAAAAAAGCTGCTGCAAAAAAAAAAGTAGCTAAGAAAAAGGCTGCACCCAAAAAGCCGTCAGCCCCTGCAGCAATGCCTGCTGCTCCGTCCATGCCGACGGCAATGTAGGTTGAGCTTCAACGATTTACCAAACAGATCCCGCCCTTTCGCGGGATCTTTTTTTTTCCTTTTTTTCCAGGTTCCCTCCTTCCTTTCCCCTTTGGTCTGCACCCATAAATCCTTAGGTTTGCCCCATGGACAACCAGGAAATAGTCGAAAATTTTGACCTTCTATCCAAACTCATGGAAATCCATGGGGAAAATATCTATAAAATCAGATCCTATTCCAACGCCTCCCTGGCCATTGAGAAGTTGAATATTCCCCTGGCCGAAACACCTGAAGAAGACTTATATAAGATCCGAGGAATCGGAGATGCCATAGGAAAAAAAATTCTGGGGATGATCCGGACCGGGGAATTTCCCCTGCTGAACGAATACCTCGAAAAAACCCCAGCCGGTGTGGTGGAAATGCTCTCCGTAAAGGGCCTGGGACCCAAAAAAATCCTTACGATCTGGAAGGAGCTCCAGGTTGAAAGCCTGGGGGAATTGCTTTATGCCTGCAACGAAAATCGCCTGGTATCCAGCAAAGGGTTTGGGGAGAAATCCCAGGAGACGATCCGGAAGTCCATTGAATATTATTTTTCCAACCGCCACCTGTTCCGGTATGCTGACCTGGAACCAGCCGCCAATTCCGCACTGCGGCAGTTGGGGGAAGCCCTGGGCACCGTCCGGGTTGCTCTCACCGGGGATTTCCGCAGACAGATGCCTGTGGTAGGGGAAATCCAACTGGTCGCCGCCTGTTCTGGCGATACCCTCAGGAGTGCGGGAATGGATATCTGGAGCCCCGTTTCAGGAGATGGGAATGCATTGAAGTTCCTGATCGGAGGGAAATACCCGGTTACCGTTTATTGTTGTCCAGAGGAGGAATTCGGAAAGGTGCTTTTTTCCACCACCGGATCGACTGCCTTCCTGGAGGAATTTGCCCTGTACCAGGGATCCCCCGGTCCATTATCAGCTTCCGGGGAAGACGCCCTGTTTCAGGCTGCGGGGGTTCCCCCCCTGCCACCCGCGATGCGGGAGGCAGGCATGTTGCAAAGGGCGATCCATTCACCCGGAGGCCAGGAGTTAATCACGCAAAATGATATCCGGGGTATCATCCATTGCCATAGCAACTGGAGCGACGGGACCAGCTCCCTGGATGAAATGGTCACCGCAGCCATCGCCAGGGGCTATGAATACCTGGTCATCAGCGATCATTCCCAATCGGCTTTCTATGCCCAGGGCCTGAAACCCGAAAGGATCCGGGAGCAGCATCTCCTGATCGGGGAGCTGAACGATAAATTCGCCCCCTTCCGGATATTCAGGAGCATCGAATCCGATATCCTTTCCGACGGTGCACTGGATTATTCCAACGAATTGCTTTCCACCTTCGACCTGGTGATTGCATCGGTGCATTCCAACCTCAAGATGAGCCTGGAAAAGGCCATGAGCCGTCTGGAGACCGCGATCTCCAATCCCTATACTACCATCCTGGGACATCCCACCGGCAGGCTGTTGCTCAGCAGGGAAGGCTATCCGGTGGACCATGAACGGATCCTGCGTCTTTGCAGGGAAAAGGAGGTGGTGGTCGAGTTGAATGCCCATCCCAGCAGGCTGGACCTGGACTGGACCTGGATCCCCAGGGCCCTGGAGTTGGGCGTGATGATCTCCATTGATCCGGACGCCCATACCATTCCGGGTTTTGAAGATAACCGGTACGGGGTCCTCGCAGCCCAGAAAGGAGGCCTTACCCCCCGGTCCAATCTGAGCAGCTTTTCCCGGGAAGCCTTCATCGGGTGGCTGGATATGCGGAAAAAAAGGACCCGCCATGGATGAGGTCATCCGGGTTCGTCCTGCAACTGCTGAGGATATCCCCTCGATCCGGGACCTGGCGGGAAAGATCTGGCCTGAAGCCTATGGCTCCATTCTCTCCCCGGAGCAGATCCGGTACATGATGGACCTCCTCTATTCCGAATCCTCCCTGGAACGGCAGATCACCCAGGACCAACACCAGTTCCTGATGGCCGTTCGCAATGATGGGCCTCTGGGCTTCGCATCCTTCAGTCCCGTGAAGGGGGGAGGATACAAATTGCACAAGCTCTATGTCCTGCCCTCCTTCCAGGGTTCGGGAATCGGTAAAAAGTTGCTTTCCCGGGTGATCCAGGAAGGGCGCGCCGCGGGCGCCCCCTTCCTGGACCTGAACGTGAACCGGTTCAATCCCGCACGGAAATTTTATGAGCGTCTTGGATTCCGCATCCTGCAGGAAGTGGATATCCCCATTGGCAACGGGTATTTTATGAATGATTTCGTCATGCGTCTCCCCCTTCCCTCCGGGGCCTGAAAGGCGATTGCATGGAGCCCCGGCGAAGTCTTGGAATATCCGTAATTTTGCGAAAATTCAAAAGACATGCCAGCGATAGCCACACCCGCGCCCCGGATTGATTATGCCCTTCCCTACAAGGTCAGGGACCTATCCCTTTCTGGCTGGGGAAGGAAAGAGATTGAGCTGGCCGAAGCAGAAATGCCCGGGTTGATGGCCCTGAGGGAAGAATATGGCAAATCCCAGCCCCTGAAGGATGCCCGGATCGCCGGATGCCTGCACATGACCATCCAGACGGCGGTCCTCATCGAGACCCTCCTTCGACTCGGGGCTGAAGTCCGCTGGAGTTCCTGCAATATTTTCAGCACCCAGGATCATGCCGCGGCTGCCATTGCTGCAGCCGGGATCCCGGTCTTTGCATGGAAAGGGATGAATGCGGAAGAATTCGACTGGTGCATCGAACAGACCCTGTTTTTCGGTAGCCCGGACCGACCCCTGAACATGATCCTGGACGACGGCGGGGACCTGACCAATATGGTCCTGGACAAGTATACCGAACTGGTTCATCACATCCGCGGGCTTAGCGAAGAGACCACCACAGGAGTCCACCGGCTCTACGAGCGGGTGGAAAAAGGCACCCTGCCCGTTCCGGCCATCAACGTGAACGATTCAGTCACGAAGTCCAAGTTTGATAACAAATACGGGTGCCGGGAAAGCTGCGTGGACGCGATCCGCAGGGCCACAGACATCATGATGGCAGGGAAAGTGGCGGTGGTGGCCGGCTATGGCGATGTGGGAAAAGGTTCGGCCCAATCCCTGCGGGGAGCCGGAGCCCGGGTGATCGTCACGGAAATCGACCCCATTTGCGCCCTTCAGGCAGCCATGGACGGATATGCGGTGATGAAGATGGCCGATGCAGTGCGGCAGGCCGACATTATCGTGACCGCCACGGGTTGCAGGGACATCATCACCGAATCCCATTTCAGGCTCATGAAGGACAAGGTGATCGTGTGCAACATCGGGCATTTCGATATCGAAATCGATATGGCCTGGCTCAACGGCCATTATGGAAAGACCCGGGTGGAAATCAAGCCCCAGGTCGACAAATACACCATCGACGGAAAGGATATCCTCCTTCTGGCGGAAGGCAGGCTGGTCAATCTCGGCTGCGCCACCGGCCATCCCTCCTTCGTCATGAGCAATTCCTTCACCAACCAGATCCTGGCCCAGATCGAGCTCTGGAGCCATCCCGGGAAATACGAAAATAAAGTCTACACCCTGCCCAAGCAACTGGACGAGAAAGTTGCCCGGCTTCACCTCAAAAAGATCGGGGTGGCCCTGGATGAACTCACTCCTGCCCAGGCCGCCTACCTCAATATCCCGGCCGGGGGCCCTTACAAGCCGGATTATTACCGGTATTAATCCCAGATTCCTCAGGGTTTCAATAATTCCGTGATGCGGACCAGGTCCTCCGGACAGTCCACCGCAAAGCTTGCCTCCCGGGTCAGGGCGACCTGGATCCGATAGCCATGTTCCAGCCAGCGCAATTGTTCCAGTTGTTCGGCCTCTTCCAGGATGCCGGGCTGAAGCATGACCAGTTCTTCCAGGATATGGGCCCGGTATCCGTATATGCCGATGTGTTTGAAGAATTTTCCCTCTTCCAGCCAATTTTCTTCAGGCTTCCCTCTCAGGTAGGGGATCGGGCTCCTGGAAAAATAGATCGCCTCCATCTGCCGGTTCATCACCACTTTGGGAACATTGGGATTGAACAGGTCTGCCAGGGAATCAATTTCCTTGACCAGGGTTGCAATCTGTGCTCCGGGTGCCTGAAGGGCAGAAACAACCAGGGCGATCTGCCCCGGGGCAATCAAAGGCTCATCGCCCTGGACACAAAGAACCAGTCCGGGATTTTCCTCCAGCTGACCCAGAACTTCGGCACAACGTTCCGTTCCGTTGCGGTGGCTGGAAGCGGTCATCGCGGCCTTTCCATGGAAGGAGATCACATGGTCGAAAATGCGTTGGTCATCTGTTGCCACAATCACCTCATCCAGGCCTGGAACTTCGCAAACTTTTTCATAAACCCTTTGGATCATCGATTTGCCGGCGATATCGGCCAGGGGTTTGCCCGGGAACCGGGTGGATCCGTAACGGGCCGGAATGATGGCAATGGTCTGGGGATGCATGGGCGGATGGTTTGGCAAGGGATCGGACAATAAAAAATCAAAATGCGGAAATTCAGGGTCCGCGGTATCCCCGGAGGAAGTCGGCCACAGGCATCGTTTTTTTACCCTCAGGCTGGATCTTCAGGACCTCAACCCAACCGTCTGCAGCGGCAAACCGGAGGGTCAGGGGAGGGTTCCTGATCCAGGTGCCGGGCGCTTGCGGAACCCCCGGCCTGGATTCCGCTTCCAGAATCTTTACGGTAAAATTTCCCATCCGGGTCCAGGCGCCTGGAGCGGGGCTCAGGCCCCGGACCAGGTGGATGATCTTTTCGGACGGCAACTCCCAGGAAATCCGGCCGGTTTCCCGGGTCAGTTTCGGTGCCGTATGGAGGGTGGCTGGGGCAGGCAGGTCCTTTTGAGGGATTTCCTCCAGGGTACCGCCCTCCAGGCCTTCCAGGGTCCGGAGGAGCAAATCGGCTCCGGCGATTTTCATCCGGTCCTCCAGCTGCCCGAAATTTTCCTTTTCCCCGATTTCCACCCGGCGGGTCATCAGGACCGGGCCGGTATCGATTTCCCTGCGGATCCGGAATGTGGTCAGGCCTGTGGTTTTTGTTCCATGGATCAGGGCCCAGTTGATCGGGGCAGCGCCCCGGTAATCAGGCAACAGGGAGGCGTGGAGGTTCACCGTGCCCATGGGGGGCATGTTCCAAAGGATTTCCGGGAGCATTCGGAAGGCCACAACGACCTGCAGGTCACAGCGAAGCCGGGTCAATTCCTCCAGGAAGGCCGGGTCCCGCAGTTTTTCAGGTTGCAGCAATTTCAGTCCCCGGGCTTCCGCGAATTCCTTTACAGGGGTCCGGCTAAGCTTCATTCCCCTGCCAGCCGGCTTATCCGGAGCGGTCACCACGGCCATAACCGGGAATCCCTTTTCCAGGATTTGTTCCAGGGAAGGCACCGCAAACCCGGCAGATCCCATGAATACCAGGCGAAGCTTTCCCTTCATGCAGCTAAATTACATCGGATACATCAGGTATTTCCGGCGCAGGGTCCGGAACCG
>JANWKA010000151.1 GCA_025451655.1 Chitinophagaceae bacterium
ATTGCCTATATTGCCTCATGTTCCCGGAACCCCTGTGGCTCAATTGGAGCGGCGGTAAGGATTGCACCATGGCCCTCTGGCTCCTCAGCCAGGACCCCTCCTACCGGGTGGACCGCCTGCTGACCACCATGAGCCAGGCGCACCGCAGGGTCTCCATGCACGGGGTCCGGGAAGCCCTCCTGGACCGCCAGGCAGAAAGCCTCCGCATCCCCCTGAAAAAAATAGAGCTCCCGGAACATGCCGGGATGGAGGAGTACAGCAGGGTGATGGCCGGGGCGGTGGAGGATCTGCGAGGCGAAGGAATCCGCCTGGCGGCTTTCGGGGATATCTTCCTGGAAGACCTGAGGGCCTGGAGGGAAAAACAATTGTCCGGCCTCCAGGTCAAAGCCATTTTCCCGGTCTGGGGCCGCAATTCTGCAGATCTGGCCCGCGAATTCCTTGCTGCAGGATTTAAGGCCATCGTGGTCTGTGTCAACCACCGCCTCCTGGATCCCTCTTTGACCGGAAAACAGTTCGGCCCCGAGTTTCTGGAAGCCCTCCCTCCCGGGGTGGATCCCTGCGGGGAAAACGGGGAATTCCACACCTTCGTCTACGACGGGCCCTTATTCAGCAGTCCGATACCATTCCGGCAAACTGAAATCGTGGAGCGGGAATATCCCGCACCGGGAGGCGGGGTGAAAAATGAGGGGGATGCGGGTGGCCCATACCGGTTTTCCTTCCAGGACCTGGAGCCGTCCTGAAACAAAAACAGCGCCTGGAAAGGCGCCGTCGTTGTTACTATCTTATGAAAACCCTATTAATCGCAAATATAGGGGACCCCCGGATTGATCCTTCAGGACCTGCCCATAATAACAAAATTTTAACAAATAACCAGAGGGTTCAGCTGCAACCCATGCTCGTCCCGCAGTTCAGGCATTTATAACAGGTGCCGGAACGAACGGTGATATGGCCGCAATTGCTGCATGCGGGAGCATCTCCTCCATAGGTCCGGTTGGCAGCATTGACCTGGCTGTTGGAAATCAGGGCATTGACCTGTTCCGGCCTGGGATTCTCTTTTTTGGCCCCCTGGGATGCAGGGGGGATGATGCGGACATTGGAAAGCTCCGGTTTCTGGATTGGCTTGTCATCCCATTCCTCGTTGCCGGTGTTGCCGATCTCCCGGTCCAGGACATGAACCAGATCCGTCCTGCCCAGGTATTCGTAGCCCAGCAGGCGGAAAATATAATCCACGATGGAGGTGGCGGATTTGATATTGGGGTGGTCCACCATACCGGATGGCTCGAACCGGGTGAATACGAACTTGTCCACAAACTCCTCCAGCGGAACTCCGTACTGAAGCCCGATGGAAACCGCAATGGCGAAGCAGTTCATGAGGGACCTCATGGTGGCCCCCTCCTTGTGCATGTCCACGAAGATTTCTCCCAGCGTCCCGTCCCCATATTCCCCGGTGCGAAGGAACACGGCCTGGCCGCTGATCTTTGCTTTTTGGGTAAATCCCCTGCGCTTTGCAGGCAGGGTTTTGCGTTCCACGATCCGGGACAAGGCCCTCATGAAAGTTGTGTCCGGGCTGGCCTGCATCTTGATCCGGGCCGCTTCCAGAATTTCCTCCACGGTCAGGTTGTTGAGGTCCACGATGTTGCTGGGGGGGATTTCCGGAACCACCTCCGCCGGAGCGGTTTTCTTCTTCCGGTCGCTCTTGTTGCTCAGGGGCTGGGAGAATTTGCTTCCATCCCGGTACAAGGCACAGGCCTTCAGACCCAGGTCCCAGCTCAGCTTGTAACAATCGGCAATCTCCGGAACGGTGGCTTCGTTGGGCAGGTTGATCGTCTTGGAAATGGCCCCGGAAATGAAGGGCTGAACGGCTGCCATCATCCGTATATGGCCATGGGGGTGGATGAACCGCTGGCCCTTCCTCCCGCATTTGTTTGCGCAATCGAAAACAGGCAGATGCTCGGCCTTCAGGTGGGGTGCACCCTCGACCGTCATGGTGCCGCAAACAAAATCGTTCGCCGCTTCGATCATTTCGTCGGAGAATCCCAGTTCGTTCAGCAGGGAGAAATCCGGGTTATTGTAACGTTCCGGGGAGAATCCCAGGCGCTGGAGGCAGGCATCTCCAAGGGTATAAAAATTGAATACGAATCCGATCTCGAAGGCGGATTCCACCGCCTTGTCCAGCTTTCGGATCTCCTCGGGGATGAATCCTTTTTCACTCAGGGTCTGGTGGTTGATATAAGGCGCACCGGCAAAGGACCCCGTTCCCTTGGCATAATCCACGATCGCCCGGATTTCCCCTTCGTTGTATCCCAGGTTCCTCAGGGCGGTGGGGATGGACTGGTTGATGATCCTGAAATATCCTCCGCCGGAAAGTTTCTTGAATTTGACCAGGGCAAAATCCGGTTCCACCCCGGTGGTGTCGCAGTCCATCACCAGTCCAATGGTCCCGGTCGGTGCGATCACGGTGGTCTGCGCATTTCGGAACCCGTATTTGGTGCCCTTCTGGACCGCATCATCCCAGGCCCTGGTGGCGGCTTTGAGCAGGTAATCCGGGCAGAACTTGGCATTGATGCCTGCAGGTTTGATCTCTATCCCCTCGTAGGCATCCTGGGCGTCATAGGCGGCAGCGCGGTGATTACGCATCACCCGAAGCATTTCGGTGCGGTTCCCTTCGAATTCCGGGAAAGGGCCAAGAACGGATGCCATCTCTGCCGATGTGGTGTAAGCGGTTCCGGTCAGGATCGCGCTGATCGCCCCGGCGATCCCGCGGGCTTCCTCGCTGTCATAGGCAATCCCGCTGACCATAAGCAGGGATCCCAGGTTGGCGAAACCCAGGCCCAGCGTGCGGTAATCGTAACTGAGCTGGGCCACTTCTCTGGAAGGGAATTGGGCCATCAGCACGGAAATCTCCAGCACCACCGTCCAGAGCCGGGTGGTGTACTGGAACCCTTCCACATCGAAAAGGTTCCCCTCTTCCCGGAAAAATTTCCTCAGGTTGATGGAAGCCAGGTTGCAGGCCGTGTTGTCCAGAAACATGTATTCTGAACAGGGGTTGGAGGCCCTGATCCTGCCTCCCTGGGGGCAGGTATGCCATTCGTTGATCGTGGTGTCGTATTGGGTCCCCGGATCGGCGCAGCGCCAGGCGGCATAGGCGATCTGGTCCCAGAGGTCCTTTGCCCGAAGTGATTTCATGGTCTTCCCGTTCGTCCTGGACTTCAGGTCCCAGGTGCCGTCCTCGGCAAGCCGGTGGAAAAATTCGTTGGGGATCCGGATCGAATTGTTGGAATTCTGGCCAGAAACCGTGCGGTAGGCTTCCCCCTCATAATCCGATGCATAGCCTGCCGCGATGAGCAGGCCGGCCTTCTTTTCCTCCTCCATTTTCCAGTTGATGAATTCCACCACTTCGGGGTGGTCCAGGTCCAGGCAGACCATTTTGGCTGCCCTGCGGGTGGTGCCCCCGGACTTGATGGCTCCTGCGGCCCGGTCCCCGATCTTGAGAAAGCTCATCAGGCCGCTGGAGGATCCGCCCCCGCTGAGCCTTTCCCCTTCCCCCCGGATGCTGGAAAAATTGGTGCCCACCCCGGACCCATACTTGAAGATGCGGGCTTCCCGGACCCAGAGGTCCATGATGCCTCCTTCATTCACCAGGTCGTCGTTCACCGAAAGGATGAAACAGGCATGGGGCTGTGGGCGTTCGTAGGCTGAAGTGGAGAGCTCCAGTTTTCCGGTGCGCTGTTCCACGTAATAATGTCCCTGGGGCTTACCGGTGATCCCGTAGCTTTCATGAAGCCCGGTGTTGAACCATTGCGGGGAATTCGGGACGCAGGCCTGATTCAGCATGCCGTATACCAGCTCATCATAGAAAATACCGGCGTCTTCCGGCGTGGCGAAATAATCATAACGCTGCCCCCAGACCATCCAGCAGTTGGCCATCCGGTGGACGACCTGCTTCAGGGAGTTTTCCCTCCCCGGTGAACCGTCCGGGCCGGGAACTCCGGCCTTCCTGAAATATTTCTGTGCCAGAATATCGGTCGCAATCTGCGACCAATGCTCCGGAACCTCCACATCGTTCATCTCAAATACCACATCCCCTCCGGGATTGCGTATCACCGAGGT
The DNA here is from genome assembly GCA_025451655.1 of Chitinophagaceae bacterium. Taxonomy (GTDB): domain Bacteria; phylum Bacteroidota; class Bacteroidia; order Chitinophagales; family Chitinophagaceae; genus JANWKA01. Next base: position 4,111 of record JANWKA010000151.1, read on the forward strand.
GCGCAGCTCATACCTGAACTGGTCATAAGGGCTGACACCTTCACGGGTGAAATGGCGGAGGAAACGAAGGCCTTTCTTTTCAGTTTGCGGGTTTTTCATGCCGAAATTGTTTATTTGGATGGAACCAGAAATTTATTTTTGCCGGGTTTACGAAAGTAATTTTTCTGGGTTCCCCTGTTTGATATTGTTATCCACAATTTGTGAATTCACCCCTACCGCCCGGAGGGATTCCAACGGAAGCCCAACGGGGGACCCCAGACAAAAAAATTCTTTAGATTTGCCTGCAAGGCCGTTTCATGGGATATAAAATTTACGACTCTTTTTCTGAAAAAAAAAGACGGGGCCAAAAGGCCTTCGCCGTACTCCTGGATCCCGATCGGATCCGGCCCGAAAAGCTTCGTCCCCTGCTGGACCTTTGCACCGGGTGCGGTGTGGATTACCTGCTGCTTGGGGGAAGCCTTGTCGTCACCAATCACCTGGACCTCTGCGTGGACCGGATCAAAAAAGACTGCAAAATCCCCCTCATCCTGTTTCCAGGGCATCCTACCCAGATTTCCGGGAAGGCAGATGCCCTGCTCTATCTTTCCCTGATCTCCGGCCGGAACCCGGAACTCCTGATTGGCCAGCATGTGACCTCCGCCCCTGCGGTTCGCCAAAGCGGGCTGGAGGTGATCTCCACCGGTTATATGGTTATCGACGGGGGGGCCCCCACTACGGTGTCCTATATCAGCAATGCCTCACCGATTCCCAATGATAAGGAGGATATTGCCATGTGCACGGCGATGGCGGGGGAAATGCTGGGTTCGAAGCTGATCTATCTGGATGCCGGAAGCGGGGCACGCATTCCGGTAACCGAAAATATGATCCGGAAAGTGGCTGCCAATATCTCCGTTCCGCTGGTGGTTGGGGGAGGCATCCGCGACCCTGAAAAAGCCTACCGGAACTGCCGGGCCGGCGCCGATGTCATCGTGGTCGGAAATGCAGTTGAAAAATCCCCCGAGCTCATCCGTGACCTGGCATTTGCCGTGCATTCAGAGCCTGCTACCGTGTCGCCGGAGTGAAATCCCCCAGCCTGCGCCTGGGGTTATCCACAGTTTATCCACCGGTTTTTGATCAGAGACTCATCATTTCGCGGAACCGCACGGCCTGCCGCCGGGATACCTCGATCTTTTCCCCTCCTTTCATTTCCAGGAGCAATCCTCCGTTGAAATAGGTATCGATCTTTTCGATCATCCGGAGGTTCACGATATGCTTGCGGTTGGCCCGGAAAAATACCCTTTCATCCAGCCTTTCCTCCAGGGCGTTCAGGGATTTCAGAATCAGGGGCTTATTATTTTCAAAATAAACCCGGGCATAATTTCCCACACTTTCGAAGAGGCGGATCTGCTGAAGCTTGACGAACCAGCAGCGGTCCCCGTCCTTGACAAAAACCTGGTCGCCTTCGGTGAGGGTGCCCCTGAGCCCGCTCAGGGAAAGTTTTTCCTTTTCCTCCTGCTGCCTGAGCCGGTGGAGGGCATCTGCAAGCCGCTTGGGCTCGATGGGCTTGAGCAGGTAGTCCAGGGCGTTATACTCGAAAGCCTTGAGGGCATATTCATCATAGGCCGTGGTGAAAATGACTTTGGGCGCCTTGTCCAGGTCCGCCAGAAGTTCAAAGCCGGTTTTGTCCGGCATCTGGATATCCAGGAAAAGGAGGTCCGGGTTCAGGTACTCGATCTTTTCGATTCCGTCCCTGGCGTTCACGGCCTCCCCGATCACCTCGATCTCCGGGAATTCTCCCAGCAGTTTTTTCAGTTCGGAACGGGCCAGCCGTTCATCGTCAATGATCAGTGCCTTTTTCATTATTGCGAGCAGTTAGTTTCATAAAGCATTCCGGTCAGCCCATGGGCATGGTCACCTTGGCTTCCACCAGGTGATCTGGCGTGTTGTATATCCGGAATGAGGCTTTGCCCCCGAAAAGCAGATCCAGCCTCTGGCGGGTGCTTTGCAGTCCGAACCCGTCCCTGGCCGGAAAATTACCGAGGTTGCCGGTATTGCGGATGGTGATCTCGTAATCCGATCCCAGGACCCTCGAAGAAATATGGATCAGGCCTCCTTTCACCGCCTTGGAGATCCCGTGCTTGATCGCGTTCTCCACCAGGGTTTGCAGCATCAGGGGGGGCACCGGGAGGTCGAGGGTCTCCAGGCCGATGTCGAACTGGGTCCTGAGTCTTTCTTCAAAGCGGATATTTTCCAGGGCCAGGTAGTCCTTGACGATCCCGATTTCGTTATGGAGGGTGACGGTCTCGGCTTTTTCCGCCTGCATGGAGCTCCTCAGGATGTTGGATAGTTCGGTGATGGCGGTCCTGGCCCTGCCGGGATTCTCATCGATCAGCGCCCGGATGCTGTTGAGGGCGTTGAAGATGAAATGGGGGTTGAGCTGTGATTTGATGGTCTTTAGCTCGAGCTCCTTGACGGTAGCTTCCAGCCGAAGTTTATCCATTTGCGCGCTCCGGGTCTTTTCCATGAAATGCCACAGGAAATAAATGACCCCCCAGAAAAAAATCAGCATCCCGTCATTGATGATGCCCGCGACATAACGCGCTTCGACCCTGCTGCCCACGGAGTATTTGAGCACCTGGTCCATGAGGTGGGAGATCAGCATGCACAGAAATCCGCCCGCGAACACGGCGATGAGGAAACGGGCGATCAGCTCTTTTCCGATATCCAGGCTAAGCCAGTCGAACCGGATGATGATCATCCGCAGGATATGGGTCACGATGATCCCTGTCAAAAGCAGGGCCAGGAGATGCGCGAAGAATTTGAAGTCCAGGACCCGGTTAAAGGTGAAGGCGAAAAACACCGTGGCCATTCCGTAAATCCCCCAACCGATCACCTGGCATAGCCAGTAGTATCTGGATTTCCCTCCCAATCTTTTGTCTTTAGGTAAATCTACAAAACTAAGGGGCCTGGCAACCGGGAAAAATGGATTTATATCAAAGGACCCCCGGCAGGATAAATGGCAGGGGCTGGGCCCGGCCCGCCATATATATCACAACTTGGGTATTAATTTAATCGGGTTCCAGCCTTTATTCTTTATTATTCTTTATATAAATTTTAATTTAATATCTTAAATGAATGTTCCCCCGGGGCCAGGCAGAATCCCTGGGGGGATTGCCGGTTGGGTCCTGCTCCCGGGGAGGTTCCAGCTTCCATTTCAACCGGCAAGCGGATTTCAAAAAGACCCGGGTTTGATTTTCCCGGACATCCTTTCTTTTTTCCTCCTTCCCGATGCTCTTTCGGGAATCCGGGATCCGGGGAAAAAGGGCCCGGAACTGATTAATGGATTAAATTTGGATCTTTAAAGTCAAAGCGATGGAAATCAAGGCCGGTCCCCTGCTCAGCCAGGTCAACTCACCGGCAGATCTGAAACTGCTTTCCCGGGAACAGCTCAATCCGCTCTGTGATGAGCTGCGCCAGTATATCATCGACGTGGTCAGTGTCCATGGCGGCCATTTTGCGGCCAGCCTGGGCGTTGTTGAGCTTACCGTGGCCCTGCATTACGTGTTCCACACGCCCCAGGACAACCTGGTCTGGGATGTGGGCCACCAGGCTTATGGCCACAAGATCCTTACCGGCCGGAGGTCGGCGTTTTCCACCATCCGGAAATACCATGGGTTGAGCGGATTTCCCAAAAGATCCGAGAGCCCTTATGACAGTTTCGGAGTGGGTCATTCCTCCACTTCCATTTCTGCTGCCCTGGGAATGGCCCTGGCAGCCGCTCATAAGGGTGACCTGAGGACCAACCATATTGCGGTGATCGGAGACGGAGCCATGACTGCGGGAATCGCCTTCGAGGCCCTGAACCATGCCGGGGTATCCAACGCCAATCTGCTGATCATTCTGAATGATAACGGCATGTCGATCGACCCCAACGTGGGGGCCCTGAAGGAATACCTGACCGATATCGCCACTTCCTACACCTATAACAAGCTCCGCGACGACCTCTGGAACCTGCTGGGAAAGCTGCCGCACAGCAGATTTTCCAGGGAAATGGTTTCCAAGCTGGAAGCCAGCATGAAAGGGATGGTGACCCGATCCAGCAACCTTTTCGAAGCCCTGAAACTCCGCTATTTCGGAACCCTGGACGGACACAACGTCCAAAAGCTGGTCGATACCCTCCAGGACCTTCGCAACATTCCGGGACCGAAGCTGCTTCATATCGTCACTACGAAGGGAAAAGGTTATGCCCTGGCTGAAAAGGACCAGACCAAGTGGCATGCTCCCGGGCTTTTCGACAAGGTGACCGGGGAGATCCAGAAAAAAGCAATCTCCGGTCCCCAGCCCATCAAATACCAGGACGTATTCGGGCACACCCTGCTGGAACTGGCGGAAAAAAATGAAAAGATCATGGGGATCACCCCGGCCATGCCCTCAGGGTCCTCCATGAAGATCATGATGGACCAGATGCCGAACCGGGCCATAGACGTTGGCATCTGCGAGCAGCATGCGGTGACCCTGAGCGCCGGATTGGCCACCCAGGGGATCACCGTGTTTTGCAATATATACTCCACCTTCATCCAGCGGGGATTCGACCAGGTGGTTCACGACGTAGCCATCCAGGACCTCCCGGTGATTTTTTGCCTCGACCGTGCAGGACTGGTTGGGGAAGACGGTCCCACCCACCATGGTGCTTACGATATCGCGATGATGCGCTGTCTTCCCAATATGGTGGTCAGCGCTCCGATGAACGAAGAAGAATTGCGCAACCTGATGTATACCGCGCAACTTCCTTCCAACCGGCATCCCTTCGTCATCCGGTATCCCCGGGGCGAAGGAGTGCTTGCCGACTGGCGCCGTCCTTTCCAGAAGATCCGGATCGGCACCGGAAGGAAAATTGCCGGTGGCCGCGAGCTGGCCATCCTTTCCTTCGGGCACCCCGGAAATTTCGTAACCGAAGCCCGGAGGCAGCTCCTTACCGATGGGATCGAACCGGCTCATTATGACCTGAGGTTCGTCAAGCCCCTGGATGAAAAGCTCCTCCTTGAAGTGTTCAGCCAGTTCGACCGCATCATCACCGTGGAGGACGGATCCATCGCCGGAGGTTTCGGATCCGCCATCCTGGAATTCATGGCGGCTCATCAGGTCCAGGCCCAGGTCCGGATCCTGGGGATCCCGGACCGGGTTATCGAACACGGAAAACCATCCGAGCTCCAGAAGGAATGCGGATTCGATTCCGAAAGCATTGCTGAAGCTGCGCGGGCGCTGATGCGGGACCAGATCACGGTCAGGTCTTAACCCCCTGGTCATGACGGCGGCCCATACCCCTTCCCTCACCCTGTTCATTTCCGCAGCTATCCTGCTCAATCTCACCCCGGGTCCGGATATGCTTTACGTGGCCACGCGAAGCGCATCCCAGGGGCTGAAAGCCGGAATTCTTTCAGCCTTCGGGATCTTCAGCGGGACCCTGGTCCATATTTCTTTCGCCGTTTTCGGGCTTTCCGTGATCCTCCAGCGGTCGGCTATCGCATTCCGGATCCTCAAATATGCAGGCGCAGTTTACCTGGTTTACCTGGGAATCCAGGCCCTGATCAAAAAAGATCACGGAGGCCTGGAAAAGGCCTCCATCAAAAAGGAGCGTTACCGTAAACTTTATGTTCAAAGCATCCTGACCAATGTGCTCAATCCCAAAGTGGCCCTTTTTTTTCTGGCCTTCCTGCCCCAGTTCATCGATCCGGCCCAGGGGCTTGTCACCATGCGCATCCTCGGCCTGGGACTTTATTTCGATGTCCAGGGAACCCTGATCCTGATGGGATTGGCTTTTGGGATCAGCCGGCTCGGTCAGCGTTTCCTGCAAAAATCCAGGGCCCTGCCCCGTTCGCGCAGGCTGACCGGAGGAATCCTGATCGCACTGGGGATCCGGCTGGCCCTCCTGGATAAAAAATAGGAATCCCCCCATGGCCGGAAATCTTCCGCTCCGCGTAGCCAGGATCATCCCCGAGACTCCGGATGCCCTGACCCTGATCCTGGAGCCCCTGTCCGGGATTCCCCTGAGATACCGGGCAGGCCAGTTTCTCACCCTGCGGTTCCCGACCAGCCACGGCGAAACCCGCAGGTCTTTTTCCTTCAGCTCTGCTCCCGGGACCGGAGATCCCCCCTCCCTGACCATCAAAAGAAAACCCAACGGGGCGATATCCCGCCATATCCTGGAGCGGGTCCGGGAAGGCGATATCCTGGAAGGGATGGAGCCTTCAGGGATGTTCACCCTGGAATTGCGGAAGGACCGGCCCAGGGATATTTTCATGATCGGAGCAGGGATCGGGATCACTCCCCTTTTCTCCCACCTGAAAACCCTTCTCGCCGGAGAGCCGGAGGCCCGCATCACCCTCCTCTACAGCAATACCCGCAGGCAGTCCATCATCTTCTCCCGCCAATTGGAAAACCTCGGCAAACTCCACCCTTCCCGGTTCACCTGCCTGCATATCCTCAGCCAGTCCGGGACCGCTGACCCGGTGATCCGCGGCCACCTGAACAACGGATTGCTGGAAAAGCTGGTCCGCAGCTACCTCCAATTTTCCGGGGACCGCGCTGAATTTCTGACCTGCGGGCCCCCGGCCTATATGCGGATGGTCCTCCTCACCCTGAGATACCTGGGTTTTAATGAAAGCCAGATCCACCGGGAAAATTTCGTGGTGCTCCCCCCGCCTCCTCCATCTCCCGAGTTGGGACATTCCCACCAGATCCGGATCCGGATTGGGGATGCCACAAGGGTCCTTCAGGTGGCCCCCTTTCAGAATATCCTTCAGGCCGCGCTGGACCAGGGCGTCCGGATCCCCTACAGTTGCCAGGGCGGGGTCTGCTCGACCTGCAGGTGCAGGCTGCTGAAGGGAAAAATCAACATGACTGCCAATGAGGTACTTACCGACCGGGACCTCCGGGAAGGCTGGATCCTCACCTGCACCGGCTACCCGGTTTCGGACGGGGTGGAGATCCGCCTGGAAGGTTAACCAGGGGAACCCATCCCATCAGGCAGTTGGAAAGTCCTTTTTGGAATTCAAAAACTGCCGTATTTTCCTGTTTCAAATCCCCAGCTTCCCAAACCCGCCCCAAAAAAATACCCCATGGCTCCTGCCCCAGGCAACTTTTCCCAACCAAAACCCGCGATCCGGATCCGGAAAATGACCGAAAATGACCTCGGTGAGGCAGACCGGGTCACCCGGCTGGCTTTTGGAACCTTCCTCAAACTTCCAGATCCCATGGCCTTTATGGGAGCGTCCGACTATATCCGGACCCGATGGAAAGCCGATCCGGATGCCGCTTTTGTTGCCCTGTCCGGCGATGAACTGGTCGGATCCGTTTTTGTTACCAGCTGGGGAAGCGTTGGATTTTTCGGACCCCTGACCGTCCGGCCGGATTTCTGGGACCAGGGTGTGGCCAGGCTCCTTATGGAACCCGTCCTGGAATGCTTTTCCCGCTGGAAGACCCGCCATGGGGGTCTGTTCACTTTTGCAACCAGCCCGAAACACCTGGGACTATACCAGCGGTATGGCTTCTGGCCCAGGTTCCTCACCGCAATCCTTTCCAGACCCGTTTCCACGGGCGATGAAAACCTGTCCTATGACCTGCTTTCGGAAAGGACGGCGGGAGAAGGCAAAAAAATCATTTCCTCCTGCAGGCAACTGACGGAAAAAATCCTGGAAGGCCTTGACCTGAGCCGGGAAATCAAAGCGGTCCAGGTTCAGGGCCTGGGAGAAACGGTCCTGATCTTTGAAAAAAACGAGCTGGCAGCTTTCGCGGTCTGCCACTGCGGGCCGGGGACTGAAGCTGGAAAGGACGTCTGTTATATCAAATTCGCGGCCGTCGCGCCTTCTGCGGATGCGCCCAAATATTTTGACCGGATGATCCGGGCCTGTTCATCCCTGGCGAAAAGGAAAAAACTGGGCGGTCTCACGGCAGGGGTGAATTTCTCGAGGCAGGAGGCCTACCACCAGCTCCTGGAAATGGGTTTCAGGATAGATACCCTTGGAGTGGCTATGCAGCGGCCGAATGAAGCGGGTTATAATCATCCCGGGGTATTTCTTCTGGATGACTGGAGATAACCACAGGAGAATTTGACTTAAAGACCCGGGGAACTTACACCTCATGAACGGGAATGGGTTATTGTTTTTCGTCCAAAGCCTTGGGCTGGAGTGGTTCCTTTTGGTCAGATGGTCAGGGAAATATGAGCAGGCTTCGATCCTTCCTTAAAGGGTGCAACTCATAAAAATTTGGAAACCTTGGGATGGATTAATACCATGAACCTGTTAAAATAGATTTGGAAGGGGCAGCAGGGCTAAAGAGGGGATCCTTACAACCAATTCCTCAGGAAATTATTGAATTCATTTTTGAGTTCCCGGAACAGCTTGTCAAAAACTTCCACCCTTTCGCGGAGGACCGAATGCTCTTCCTCCATGACCGGGCCATAGAAGGCAGGCACTTCCTGAATGGCGACCCGGAGGCTTTTATTGGCCTGTTTGAGGTCATGAAACAGTTCGTCCGCTACTTCGTGCTGGCGCAGAAAGAGGTTCTGAAAATGTTCCACCTGCACCATAGCTTCCCGGGAACTGTTTTTTCCAGCCACTTCCAAAAGTCTTTCCTTGAGATACCGGACATCCCTGCGGACGAAATCCACATCCGTTTTCCAGGATTCGATATCCTGATGGAGGGCGGAGATATGCTGCTGTGCTTCCATATGTTGAGTAGGTTGACTACCGGCTTTCAACTACAATATACGGTAAAATCGGAAAAAAAACCGGCAATCCGGAAGGGGTCAAACTGGCAAATCCATCAGCAGCAGATCCGCCTGTTCTGAGGCAACAAAGCTCTGATCTCCTTCCGGACCCAGGATGCCCAGGCCATCCCGCCGGCCCAGGGTCTCGCCGGAAACGGTAATTTTTCCTTCCAGGACAAAAACATACAGCGCGCCGGGTTCCTGCCTGGGCTTCCAGGACAGGGACTTCCCCGCTTCCAGCCGGGTGAGGGCAAACCAGGCCTGCTGGTTGATCCGCAGGGCGCCGTCAGCCTCCAGTGGGGAAATCAGGATCTGCCAGCGGTTCAGCCTTTCGTTTGGAGGAAAGTTGCGCTGGTCATAGCGGGGAGGGATATTCCTTTTTCCCGGCAGAATCCAGATCTGGAGGAAATTCACGGGATCGGTCCGGGATGCATTGAATTCCGAATGGGTGACCCCGGTTCCCGCGGTCATGATTTGAACGTCGCCGCTTCGTATCACCCCATGGGTACCCATATTGTCCCGATGCTCCAGGGCTCCGGAGAGCGGAATGGTGATGATCTCCATGTTATCATGGGGATGGGTTCCAAAACCCTTCCCCCCCGCCACGGTGTCATCGTTCAAAACGCGGAGCGCTCCGAAATGGACCCTCCGGGGATCATAATAATCGGCGAAGCTGAAGGAATGATAGGAATCCAGCCAGCCATGGCTGGCATGGCCCCTTGAAGCGGCCTGGTGGAGAATCTTTTCCATGGGTCAGGATGAATGCGCTTGGGGAGAAGGGTGCAGGAATCCAAACCGCCCTTCCCGGTATTCCCGGTAGGCCTCCTGGATCTCTTGCCGCGAATTCATGACAAAAGGCCCGGAGGCGACCATCGGTTCGCAGATCGGTTCCCCTCCGAACAGGAAAAGGTCCGCAGGCTCCTGTCCCGGGTTTTCCAGGGTCAACAGGTCCCCCGAACCGGAAAAAAGGAGGGTCTCGCCCTCGTCGACAATGGTTTTTTCCGGTCCGAATCCCAGGGCTCCGGAACTAATATACCCCATCAGGTTAAAGGATTGGGAAATCCCTTCCAGGGATGCTTTTCCACCCGGGGAAACAGTCACCCGGTAAATCGCCAGCGGCGTAACCGGTTCGAGCGGAGAGGAGGCTTCGCCATAGGACCCTGCAAGCACCCGGATCCGGGCTCCGGATCCTTCCATGGGGATCACAGGCAATTCTTCTTCAGAAAGGATCCTGTAATGGGGAGGCTGCTTTTTATATGCTGAAGGCAGGTTGATCCAGAGCTGCAGCATCTCAAGGCGACCGCCCTTTTTTGCGAATTCATCCCCGATCATTTCCTCATGGACAATGCCCGATCCGGTCATCATCCACTGGGCGCCCCCGGAGCGGATCAACCCGGTGCCTCCTGAAGAATCCCGGTGGCGGAACTCTCCGTCAATCATGTAGGTGAAAGTGATGAACCCTTTGTGAGGATGGGAGG
>JANWKA010000152.1 GCA_025451655.1 Chitinophagaceae bacterium
ATCAATTAAACGTTTGTTTTAACTAAACATATGTTTAATTTTGCACGGTTTTTGTTTCCAGCCCTAATTGAAATGAAAAAAGACCGGATTCTGGACGTAGCCGAAATCCTTTTTGCCGAAAAGGGATATGAGGGAACCTCGGTGCGGGATATCGCACAACAGGCGGATGTGAACATCGCCATGATCTCCTATTATTTCGGGTCGAAGGAAAAGTTGTTAAGCGCCCTGATCACTACCCGGGCTGAAAACAGTACCCTCCAGCTGGAAGAGCTGGGCCGCGACCCGGCTATGGACCCATGGACCAAGCTGGACAACATGGTGGAATTCTACGTAGAACGTTTCTTCAACAAACATCATTTCCACAACATCATGAGCCGGCAGATCTTCCGGGAAAAAGAATTGCAGGATCAGATCAATGACATCAAGGTGAGAAACCTGAACATCATCCGCGGGATCATCATGGAAGGAATCGACCGCAAGGTGTTCCGCCAGGTGGATGTGGAGCTTACGGTGATGACCATGATCGGTGCAATTTCCCAGGCAACCATGTCGCGGCTCCTGTTTTCCCATATTTACCACCTGGATCCCCAAATGGAAGACCGGGCCTTTTTCCAGCACATAGCCCCCCGGTTGAAAAAACATTTAAAATCCCTGCTCAGGGCACATCTGGATATTAAAATGCAAGATCAATGAAAGGCAAAAGAATCACCCATTATTGGATTGCCCTGAGGTACATTCCGGTCCGCCTGGTTTTCACCTGCCTGGTATTGACGGTTTTCTTCACTCCTTCCCGGGCCCAGGACACCTCTAGCACCTTGCATCTGTCGCTGGAAGATGCCTTGAAAATGGGGATCCGGCAGAGCAAGATATTGAAGCTTTCCCAGGCCAGGGTGGATGCTGCGGCAGCCCGGGTGCTGGAGACGGATGATGCCAAACTCCCATCGGCCAGGGCGAACCTGGCCTATAGTGAAGCTACCCTGCTCAGCGGCCCGATTCATCTTCCGGGTTCCTCCCACCCCCTTTCCCTCCCGGCCCTCAACCCCTTTTACCTGGGAACGGTTTCGGTGGAACAGGCCATATTCGCAGGACACCGGTTCCGGTTTGCCAAACAATCCGCCCAGCTGATGGTTCAGATCGCCTCTCTGGAAGCAGCAAACGACCAACAGGGGGTGAAACTGGATATCATCGGGGAATATTACAACCTGCTGAAAGTTATGGAGAGTACCCGGATTATCGATTCCAGCCTTTCGGATATCAACAGTCGCCTTCAGGAAACCGAAAAGTTCGCGAGCCAGGGGTTAGCTACCAGGAATGATGTGCTCCGGTGGGAACTCCAGAAATCCAATAACGACATCACCTTGCTGGAACTGGAGGATAACCGGAAGGACATTAACTACGATCTGGATCTTCTGCTGGGCCTTCCGGCCGGAACGGATATCGGGGTGGATACCACCATCAGCCTGGACCACAATCTTCAGCCTCTCGATCAGCTGATCCGCCAGGCGGATTCGAGCCGGCCGGACCTGGCTACTTTCGGGTATCAGAACCAGATCGCCGACCTCAATATCCGTCAGATCAAAAGTGGTGAGGTTCCTACCCTTGGCGCGGCATTTCAGATGTATTATATCAATCCGAACTACAACCCCTTCCCCGCCACCGGTTCCCTCTACCTCATCCCGGTCACCCTTGGCCTTGAAGCCAGCTGGGATATCGGGTCCTTATGGACTTCAAAGAACAAAATAAATGAAGCCAGGGTTCAGCAAAGGGAAACCGGGATCCAGGAAAGCCTGTTGCAGACCAACATCAGCAGCGAGGTGCATAAAAGCTATACTGCATACCTGGAAGCCCTGAACAAGATCGACCTGCTCACCACGGCTGTGGACCAGGCCATGGAAAATGACCGGATCATGGAATCCAAATATGAAAACCAGCTGGCCACCACGACCGACCGGATCGACGCGCATACCCTGTTATACCAGGCGCAGATTAACCTGCAACTGGCACGGGTCGACGCGCAGATTGCGTATTATACCCTTTTGAAATCAACCGGAACCATTCCATAATTCAATAAAAAGGACAACCCATGGACCAAGCTCCCAAAAAAAGAGTATCTCCCAAGAAGATCATGCCGATCATCCTGGGACTTGTGCTGATCGGCGCCCTGATTTTCGGCATCAAGGAATATATCTATTTCCAGCATCACGTGGATACCGATGACGCCCAGGTGGATGGCAACATCAATCCGGTTGTGGCCCGGGTGGGAGGCTATGTGAAAGATATCCGATTCGTGGACAACCAGTATGTACGGCAAGGGGATACCCTGGTGGTCCTGGATGACCGGGATTATGTCCTCAAACTCCAGGAAGCGGAGGCAGCCCTGAAGGCAACTGAGTCCAATGTGGGTGTATCCCGGTCCAACGTCAAGTATACCAGGGCGAACCTGGCAACCACCCAATCCAACATTGATGCCGCGAAGGCGAAGGATTGGGAAGCCACCCAGAACTATACCCGTTACCAGAACCTCCTTACCGCCCAGGCCATCACCCAGGCTCAGTTCGACGCCGTTAAAGCCGATAAGGAAGCCGCAGACGCAAACCTGGCTGCCGCTGAAAACCAGAGCACCGTGGTGAACCGCCAGGTGGGAGCATCAGAGGAGCAGGTATCCGCCACCCAATCCAATATTGCCGTTCAAAACACCAACGTGGAATATGCAAAACTTCAACTCACTTATACGGTGATCACTGCCCCCGCCTCCGGGATCGTATCCAAAAGGGATATCCAGGTGGGTCAGCTCATCCAGGCCGGCCAGACCCTGTTCGCGGTGGTCGATACCAGCAGCCTTTATGTGACCGCCAATTTCAAGGAAACCCAGATGGACAAACTGAAGATCGGAGCCCTGGCGGACGTTAAAGTGGATGCTTACCCCGACATGGCCATCGTTGGGACCGTGAATTCATTTTCCGGGGCCACCGGGGCGAAGTTTTCCCTTCTCCCCCCCGATAATGCCACCGGAAATTTCGTCAAAGTCGTACAAAGGATCCCGGTGAAGATCTTGCTTCCCCGGGATCCCGCCCTCATCACCAGGCTCAGGCCGGGACTGAGCGTGGATGTGAGCGTCCGTGCCCGGTGAACGCCCCATTCCATTTATCGTGCCCTGAAAAGGTAAACCATGGCAGAACAAGGATTCAGGAAATGGATCATCACGCTGACCGTGATCTTTGCTTCCCTGATGGAGTTGCTCGATACCACGGTGGTGAATGTCTCCCTGCCGGATATCATGGGCAACCTGGGGGCTTCCATCGATTCCATCGGCTGGGTGGTCACCTCCTATTCCGTGGCCATTGTGATCGTGCTGCCGATGTCCGGCTGGATCGCCTCCAGGGTCGGAAGGAAGAACTATTTCCTGGCCTCCATCCTCCTGTTCACCACTTTTTCATTTTTCTGCGGGCATGCCCAAAGCCTCAATGAGCTGATCTTTTTCCGGTTCATGCAGGGCCTGGCAGGCGGGGGAATGGCCCCGACGGCCCAGGCCATCCTGCTGGAAGCCTGGCCTCCGGACCAGATCGGCATGGCCACAGCCCTTTTCGGCCTGGGGGTTGTCGTGGGTCCGACGATCGGCCCTGTACTGGGGGGATATATCACGGATCATTTTTCCTGGCCCTGGATCTTCTATGTGAATATCCCGGTCTGTGTCATCGCCTCCTTCATGATCTCCACTTTCATCCGGGAAACGCCCAGGGACAAAAAGGGAACCCCGATCGATTACTGGGGGATCCTGCTGCTGGCAATATCGGTGGGGTCCCTCCAGATTGTCCTTGAAAAAGGGGAATCCGAGGACTGGTTCAACACCACCTACATCATCGTTCTGGCTTTCCTGGCCATCATCGCAGGCATCTCCTTCATCTGGAGGGAACTGACCACCGACCATCCCGTAGTGGAATTCAGCATCCTGCGACACCGGAGCTTCACCATCGGCATATTCACCACTTTCATCTTCGGGCTGGGCATGTTCGGTTCGGTATTCGTATACCCGCTCATGCTCCAGAACCTGCTTGGGTTCACCGCGGAACAAACGGGAATCATTTCCATTCCGAGCGGCGTGACCACCATCATCATGATGCCCTGGATCGGGGTTCTGCTCAAAAAAGGCTTCCCTGCCCAGATCATGACTACCCTGGGCATGATCGTATTTTTCTGGTTCTGCCTGATGATGAGTAAAACAACCCTTTCGGATGGGGTCGGCAACTTTTTCCTGCCCATGGTCATCCGGGGCCTGGGTACCAGCATGCTTTTTGTGCCCATCATCACCCTGGCAGTCCAGGACCTCAGGGGCCGGGAGATCGGCCAGGGCACCGGCCTCAACAGCATGATGCGCCAGCTTGGTGGGTCCTTCGGGATTGCCCTGATCACCACCTTCCTGGACCGCCGGGTCGCGTTCCACCGGGGAGTCCTGATGAACCAGATCAACCCCTATAACCTGGCTTTCAATAGCCGGTTAAAGACCCTCCAGGCTGCTTTCCAGAGCCAGGGAAACGGAGCCCTTCATGCCCGCCAGATGGCGTACCAGGCCATCGAGGGATTTTTTTCCAAACAGGTGCTCCTGCTTTCCTACGCGGATGTATTCTGGATCGTGGGAATATTTTTCCTCTGCACCATCCCGGTGCTTTATTTGCAAAAATTCAGGAGTACCCCGGCAATTCCGGCCGGAGCTCATTGATCGTTAAACCCCAATCAAAACAGCTCTATGGCTGAGAAAGGCATTCGAAAATGGATCGTGACCATCACGGTGATCAGCGCCGCCCTCCTGGAGCTGATCGATACCACGGTGGTCAACGTGTCCCTGCCCGATATCATGGGAAATCTCGGGGCGACGCTGGACAGCGTGGGCTGGGTGGTCACAGCCTATGCGGTAGCCAACGTGATTATCCTTCCGATGTCCGGATGGCTGGGCAATAATTTCGGAAGGAAGAACTATTTCCTGTTTTCCATCGTCACTTTCACCTCAGCCTCCTTTTTCTGCGGGCATGCCCATACCCTGGAAACCCTGATTATATTCCGGATCATCCAGGGCCTGGCCGGGGGAGGACTGCTCTCCACGGCCCAGGCCATCCTGCTGGAAGCATGGCCTCCGGAGGAAATCGGGATGGCAACGGCCCTCTTCGGCCTGGGCGCGGTGGTGGGGCCCACCATAGGCCCCACCATCGGGGGTTTCATCAATGACCATTTCGCATGGCCCTGGATTTTCTATGTGAACATCCCGGTTGGCGCGATTGCTTCCTTTTTCGTGGTCACCTTCATCCGGGAAACGCCCCGGTATGACAAGGGCAATCCCATTGACTGGTACGGCATCATCCTGCTTGCCCTTTCAGTGGGAAGCCTTCAGACGGTCCTGGAAAAAGGGGAAAGCGAGGACTGGTTCGCCAAAACTTATATCCTGCTGCTGGCCGGTCTTGCCCTGGTCGCAGGATTGCTATTCCTCTGGCGGGAACTGGTTACGGACCATCCGGTAGTGAACTTCAAAATCATGCGATACCGAAGTTTCAGCCTGGGCATGGTCACTTCCTTTATCCTCGGCCTGGGATTGTACGGGTCGGTATTCGTCTTTCCGATCCTTTGCCAGCAGTTGCTGGGGTTCACCGCTGAACAAACCGGGCTGCTGCTGTTTCCGGGAGGGGTAGCCACCATCATCATGATGCCCTGGATCGGAACCTCCCTCAAAAAAGGAGTGCCGGCCCAGTTTCTGGCCAGCGGGGGGATGGTGGTATTCTTCCTGTTCTGCCTGATGATGTATGGCACCACCCTGAGTTCGGGAACAGGCAATTTCTTCTGGCCCCTGGTAGTCCGTGGATTTGGGATGGCCCTGCTTTTCGTTCCCATCACCACCCTCGCGGTACAGGACTTGCGTGGAAAGGATATCGGCCAGGGTACCGGTCTCAACAACATGTCCAGGCAGCTCGGGGGATCCTTCGGAATCGCCATGATTACTACCTTCATTGACAGGAGGTTCGCCTTCCACCGCAACATGCTGCTGCCTTCCATCAATATTTATAACCCGGCCTATTCGGAGCGGTATAACCTCTATGTCCATGGATTCATGTCGAAGGGATTTGGCCTGATGGATGCCAGGCATATGGCCCTCCAGGCCATGGAAGGAATCCTTTCCAGACAGTCGATGTTGATGTCGTTTACCGATGTATTCTGGATCGTGGGGGTTTTCTTCCTGTGCAGCATCCCGCTGATCTTCCTTCAGAAATTCAACAGGAACCCGGTGATGTTGCCGGTGGATGCCCACTGATCAGACCTGGTCCAGGGCCTGGGCCAGATCCCCGATCAGGTAATCGGGATCTTCCAGGCCGATATAAATCCGGACCAGCCGGTGGGAGGGATTTGAAGGATCAAAATCTTCGGGGGGCATCCCGGCAATGGCGGGAAATGCCAGGGATTCATGGCCGCCCCAGGAAACCGCCATCAGGATATGCTTCAGACCATTGCAGAACCTTTCGATCCCCTCCCTGTCGGTTTTCAGGACGATGGAAAGCAATCCCCCGGCTCCCTTCATTTGTTTTTTGGCCAGTTCAAGTTGAGGAAATGAGTGGTGAAAGGGGAAAACGATTTTTTCCACCAGGGTATGGCGGAACAACCATTCGGCAACCTTTGCCGTGGAGGCCGCGATCCGTTCCATCCGCACCTGGAGCGTCCTCAAACCCCGGATCAGCAGCCAGGCATTCCAGGGGGAGATGGTGCCCCCGATATTCATGAATTCCCCGTCGAAGATCGCCTTGATCCGCTCCCGGGAACCCGTCAACACCCCTGCAACCACGTCGCTATGGCCTCCGATGAACTTGGTGGCCGACTGGGCGCAAAGATCGATTCCAAGGGTAATGGGCTGTTGATGCAGGGGGCTGCAGTAGCTGTTGTCCACCAGGGTCAGGATGCCCCTGCTCCGGGCTAAAGCCGCAACGGCTTTCAGGTCCTGGAGTTCGTAGGTGAAGGTGTTCGGGCTTTCCAGGTAAATCAGCCTGGTATTTTCCCGGATCGCTTTTTCAAAATGTTCCACCACCGTGCCATCCACGTAATTGGTCTCCACCCCGAAACGGGGGAGGATCCGGTCGAAAAAACGGGTCGTCCAGCTATAGGGTTTCGCGACACTGACCACATGGTCCCCAGAGGAAAGGTTTGCCAGGATCGGGGTAACGATGGAGGCGATCCCGCTTCCGAAAACCAGGGCATCCTCCGCCCCGTCCAGGGCGGCGAGCTTTTTACGCAGGATATCCACGGTCGGATTATTGCCCCTGGAATAAATCCAGTGATCATATTCATCTGCGAGACCCTTGCGGAACGCTTCCACCGTGGAGAATACGAAATTGCTGGTCTGGATAACCGGAGGGGCTACTGCATTGAAATAATCCTTTCGGTCCTCTCCCAGCTCATTCAGGATATAAGACAGATCCATGGCTCAGGTTTTAACGGCATTTTTTCTTAAAAGACGGGTGAGCAGGTAAACCGGGAAAAGCCCGCAGAAGATCAGGAACCCGTACAGGGAAGCCTGTGGAAAATTGACAATGATGCTGCCCGCGACGAACATGTAGGCCAGGATAAAGATGACCGGTAGCAGCGGGTAAAGCTTCATGGTATATATGGATTTCGGATCCAGGTGCGCGGTCTTTTTACGCAGGATGAAAATCGTTGCCACGGAAGTGGCCATACCGATGGAATCCATGAAAATGACCCAGTTCAGGATCGATTCGAATTTCGCGGTGAACACGAGGGTGAGGATGCAGATCGCGGTAAAGCAAACCAGGGCCGGGACCAGGGCATCCTTTTTCCGGCTCCTGAAGGTGAAAAAGCCTGGCAGGATGCGTTCCTCCCCCATCGCGAAGATCACCGCGGGGTTGGAGATGAGCTGCACATTGACATATCCCAGCACGGAAAGAAACAAAAGAATGGAAAAGACCTTCCCCCCGGCTGCTCCAAGGACCCGGGTAGCCAGGATCGCGGCAATGGACTGGGCATTCTTCAGGGAGCCGAAACCGATCACCCTGAAATAGGCGAAATTGATGGTCAGGTACAGCAGGATGATGATGGCGATACCGAAAAAAATTGACCGGGGAATAACCTTTTTAGGGTTTTTAACCTCCCCGCCCAGGTTGATGGTCTGCTGGTATCCTCCATAGGAAAAGGAAACGGCGATCAGGCAAATCCCCAGGGACCGGATATATCCGCCCACCCCAGGTGAAGTTCCGGCCACGGCGGAGGCCATGGAAGCATGTCCTGGTTCAAAAATGGCCAGGATCAGCAACAGGATCATGGATATTTTCACCACAGTCAGCACATTCTGGGTTTTGGAGCTCAGCCGGAGGCCCATCAAATTGATCAGGAAAAAAACGATTATGGATCCAATGGCAATGGCCTGGCGGATCCCGGTTCCATGAAGGGACCCCGGGAAAAGGGTCTGGCTGATATATTCCGCTCCGATCAGGGCGACGGCTGAAGTGGAAGCCGCATTGGAAATCAGGATCAGGCAATTGATCATGAAGGCCAGCGAAGGATGGTAACAATAGGAGAAAATCTTGTAATATCCTCCGGTCACCGGGTACCTCGATCCGATTTCGGCATAGGAAAGCGCCCCGCAAAGGGCCACCATTCCTCCCAGGATCCAGGCACCGAAAAAAACCGGGGGTGAGATCGCCCTCTGGGCCACATCGACCGGCGTTTTGAAGATCCCCATTCCGATCACGAGACTGACCACGATCATGGTCAGATCAAAAACCCCCAACCTGGACTTTTCCTTCATAACCGCAGGGGTGAATTTAGGGATTCAATGGCAGAAAGTTTGGAAAATGCCCTTCAAAAGGTTCCCAAAATGGGGGATGTCCATTGGGTTAAAACGCCTACCTTTATCCTAAACAGTAATGAACCGGGGATATCACCCTTCGGAACACGATCTTCTTTCACTCTAAAAAATCATCATCTATGGCAAACAAAGACATGATCACCGCTTACTGCATGAAGACCAAACAAAAAAATGTTCCGATGCTGGATGCAGTCATTACCAAAACGGAACGGGGTGGATACATGGCCCAGGGCCATGACGGGAAAGGCAATAAAATGACCACGATGCTGAACGAGGCAAAAGCCCAGGGAGCGATCAAAGCCGGTACCGCGAAAAAAGGTAAAGGCTGGTAAGAAATTCCGGGATTCATTTCCAAAGGAAGGGTGGTTGCGGACCACCCTTGTTTATTTAAGGGAATCCCGCTCTGAAAAAAAATCTCCTTACAGTTGGGTTCCTTCCGGGTCTTTTCAGGATCAGGCGTAAATATCCACTTCATGAAGGCCCTCATCCGTGACCAGCGGAACGGAATTGCCCTGCCCCTCGACCCCATCCATCGACCAATGGGCCTCTGAAGGATTTTCTATCTGGAACAACCGGATCTGGTAACGGGCCACACCATGGCAATACCCGATGGACACGGAAGGCCATTCCTTCGGAAAACAGGGCTTGAAAATCAGCCGGTCCTTTTTAAGTTCCATCCCGATCATCAGGCTGATCAGGAATTGATACATCCATCCGGCCGAACCGGTGTACCAGGTCCAGCCACCCCTTCCCAGGTGCGATGGACAGGAATACACATCCGCCGCCATCACATAGGGTTCCACTTTGTAGGTCTGCATGGATGCAAAGTCCAGGCTGTGGCGGACCGGGTCGATCATTCGGAATAATTCCCAAACCTTGTCGCGATCCCCCAGCTCGGCAAAGGCCATCAGGGTCCAAACCGCCGCGTGGGTGTACTGTCCTCCGTTTTCCCGGATCCCGGGCGGATATCCCTTGATATATCCTGGATTCGGGCCGTCTCCTGCGAAGGCGGGGTCGAGTAGCGCGATCAGCATCAGGTTCCTGTTGACCAGCAATTCATCCACCGAGGCCATCGCCCTGACCTTTCTTTCATCCCGGGCAGCTCCGGATAGTACCGACCAGGACTGGGCGATCGAATCAATACGGCATTCCCGGTCTTCCCTGGATCCGAGTGGGGTGCCGTCGTCGAAAAAAGCCCTCCGGTACCAGCTGCCGTCCCAGCCATGGGTCTCAAGGCTGGTTCGAAGAGTTTGGGCCTGGCGGATGCAGGTTCCGCTAAATCCCGGATCCCCGTGGTTTGCCGCCAGGACCCCAAAACAGTTCAGGATCCCGTACTGGAAGAAACCCAGCCATACACTTTCCCCCCGGCCCTGACTGCCCACCCGGTCCATTCCGTCATTCCAATCCCCGGAACCCATGAGGGGCAGCCCGTGTTTTCCAAATTTCAGGCTGTGTTTTATCGCCAGGACACAATGCTCATATAGGGAGCCTTTCCGGGTACCCGTGACCGGCATATCATAAAGGGAATCCTCATCCGGATGAAGCGGGCGGGATTCCAGGTATCCGGCCTGAACCTGGAGGATCTCCATGTCGCCGGTGGCCCCGATATATTTGCAAACCGTGAAAGGCAGCCAAAGCAGGTCATCCGAGCAATGGGTGCGCACACCCCTCCCCTCGGGTGGGTGCCACCAATGCTGCACGTCGCCCTCCGCAAATTGCCTGGATGCGCAAAGGAGGATTTGTTCCCGGGCCTGCGCCGGCCGGCTGAGCAAAAGGGCGACCACATCCTGGAGCTGGTCCCGGAATCCATAGGCACCCCCCGATTGATAAAAGCCGGTCCGGGCGAATAACCTGCAGGAGAGGGTCTGGTAGAGCAACCATCCATTGGATAGTATGTTCAGGGAAGGGTCCGGGGTGGTGACCGTCACGACACCAAGCTCCCTTTCCCAAAATTTCCGGACTGCCTCCAGGCTGCCGGTAACGGCTTCCCGGTTGGAAAACCTTTGGATCAGCTCCCGGGCCGCAGCCAGGTTTTCCTCATTGCCCAGCTGGAAAATGATTTCCCTTTCCATTCCGTCCAGCAATTCGAATTTCACCTGGATGGCTGCGCAGGGATCCAGCCCTGCCCCTGTCTTTCCTGAAAGTTTTTTCCGGTACATGGCCTGGGGATCAGCCAGGTTTCTGTTCCTTCCGATAAACTCCGCCCGATCCCCCGTGCAGGTCTGATTGGCTCCCCAGGCCATGAAGAAGGTCACCCGTTCGGAAAATGTTAAATTGTACCGGTTGCGGATCAGCAGGGCACCAGTCTCCGGATCCTGTTCTGAGAGGATATGCATCCCGGTCCGGGACCTCAGCTCCCCAAGGACCGTTTCCAGGAATCCCGTAACCGAGCATTTCCGCTCCCTCCCCGACCCGTTCCGAATTTTGATAACCATGAATTTAATGGGAGCATCCGGATCCACATAAACGCACAAATTGGAGAAAATGCCCTCCTCTTCATGGTCGAAACAGGTGTATCCGAATCCGTGGGTAACCCTATAGGGCGTAGCGCTTTTGCAGGGAAATTGGGAAGGAGACCAAAACCGTCCCGTTTCCTCATCCCGCAGGTAAAAGGCCTCCCCGCCGCGGTCACTGACCGGATCGCCATTCCACGGCGTGATGCGGTATTCATGGGAATTGAGAGCCCAGGTATAGGAAGACCCGCTTTCGGACAAAACGGTTCCGAATTCTGGATTGGCGATTACATTGACCCAGGGTGCGGGGGTGGTCCGGTCCCGGTCTGTCACCAATTGATATTCCTTCCCTCCGGGTGTAAAGCCGCCGATCCCATTGAAAAACTGCAGATCCCCGGGAAGAACCGGTTGCTCCCCGGCCTGCTCGGTTGGGATCAGTTTACGTTCCAGGAGGGGAGGAAGGACCGTTTCCGTCCGGACCCGGCCCAGTTGTTCGGACAAACTGCCCCGGTTATCGTGCAGGACCACCCGGGCCACCGACTCAAAAAGCACCCGGTCCTCCGTAGAGACCTGATCGCCTGATTTCACGAAGATATTCCCTGGTTTGCCAGTTCCGGGCTGGCTTCCGGTTTCCGAAGTGATGAGGCTCATAATTTTTTCCAGCATGGTTTGCCGGTATGAACCATGGTCCTCGTTCCAGATCACCAGATCGACCTCAAGTCCTTTCAGCCGCCAGTAGGCATGGGCCTGCACCATCTGGCGGACCAGGTCCATATTTTCGGGATCATAAACGTGAAGGAGCACGATGGGCAGGTCGCCGGAAACCGAATAGCTCCACAGGGCGGAGGGGCCCCTGAAATTGCTTTGTATCACCGGGCTTTCAGCCCGGAAACAGGGATTGGCGTAAATAACATACCCTGCAAGCTGGTCATAAAGCTGGGCATCCCCCTCCGTGGCATTGATCTGGCGGAGCAGAACCTGGCTGTGGGTCCAGGAAAGCTCGAAGGCCCTTCTTTTGAGGTGATGATCCCTGTATTTTAGCATCAGGGCCTCACATGCTACCCGGTTCTCCGCAATGCCGTAAATGAGGTGGACCGTCGCAGTCTGGTTGGGTTTCAGGCTGATCCGGTAACGGATCGATGCGACGGGATCCAGGACAGGGCCCTGGCTTCCTGAAAGCCGGTCCTCTTCCATCGCCAGGGGCTGGGAAAGGGTCCTTCCCCTTCCGATGAACCGCATCCGGTCCGTCTCATAAGAAGTACCCTCCACTGCCGCTCCCTGAACTTCCATCAAATGGAACATCCAGGGAGGAAGCTCCTCCCTGGAACGGGGACGCCTGGTGCAAAAGACCGCCTGGTCTTCGGTCCTGATTTCAGTATCCACGAACAGGTTGCTGAATGCGGGGTGAGATTCATCAGCATCCTGCGGGGCGAGTACGATTTCCGCATAGCTGGTGATTTCCAGGGTCTTCACAGCCGAGCCCCGGTTGGTCAGGGTGACCCTTCTCATCTCGGCGTCGTCTTCGGGCGAAATGATAATCTCCGTCCTGGTCCAGATGCCGTAATCCTGCCTTCGGAATTCCATATGGCCCTGGGAGAAAATCGCTTCATAGAGCTTCACCGGGTGCAGGGTAGGCTGATAGGTGTTGGACCAGAACTTCCCGGTTCCGATATCTTTGATGTAGCAGAAAATACCCCGATCATCCTGGGTGGTATCCTCCCTCCACCGGGTAATGGCGATATCCTTCCAGCGGCTGTATCCTCCCCCGGAATTGGTTACCATGACCTGGTACCTTCCGTTTCCCAGGAGCTGGACCTCCGGAATCCGGGTGTGGGGAGTGGCGACTGCCCTTGCCGGTGTGTCGGATCCGGAGGAAGGGATTTTAATGAGGTCCGCTGTATGGGCATAAAACAGGGTAGCCCTGGGGATGCATTCCTGGAGCAGCAGGAGGGTCGCCTGCATCCGGAGGTCGGCGATGAATCGCTTTTGCATGGGCTTATCCAGCAATACATAAGCCATTGAAAGCAGTGACATGCCCTGGTGGTGCGCCATCAGGGAATTGACAATGGCATGGGTCTGCCCCCTGGCCAAACGGCTCGCGGTATAATCAATGGCCTCATAAAAGCCAAACTCCCCCTGAAAACCCATTGCGTCCATGACCCGTAAGTTGGAACAGGCTTTCCGGGGATGGACCATGAGGGCCAACATGGAAGCGTAAGGGGCAATAACCAAATCCTCTTCCAACCCGCGTTTCAAACCCAGGCCCGGAACACCGAAAGCCTTGTATTGGTAATTCAGGTTGGCATCAACCAGGTTATAGGCCGATTCAGAAATTCCCCAGGGAACCCCGCGCTGCCCTCCATATTCAATCTGTCGCCGGACGGTCGATTTGCCGGTCTGGTATAACAAGGTATTTTCATAGGAGGGCATCACGATCTGGGGCATGAGGTATTCAAACATCGATCCGCTCCAGGAAAGCAGCACCGGATCCCTCCCTGAATTGGTCAGCAACCGGCCCAGATCAAACCAGCTTTCCTGGGGCAGTTGGCCCTGGGCAATGGCGACAAAGACTCCCAGCCTGGCTTCGGAAGCCAGCAGGTCATAACTGCTTCCATCCCTGCGCTGCTCATCCACATTGTAGCCGATCCGTAAAAGACTGGTGGAGGGATCGAACAAAAAATCATATTCCACTGTGCTCAGGTCTTCACACCAGGATGCCAGTTGCCCCAGAAGTTCGATCCGCTCCCCGGCGCAGTCCCCCCCCCGGGCAATGCATCCTCTCATCTCTTTCAGCCACAAGCGGTTTTCCGGGCTCAGGGTGGTCTGCTCATATTGATCCAGCAGGGGATTCAACAATTCCCCCATCCCCTGGACAAACTTCAGGGATTGGGGCTGGTCCGTTACTGAGAGGGCCGGGAATTCTGCCGGGACGGGAGCCAGATTCAACCATGGGGAAAGTTGAAGGAGATCTTCCCGGATCTCCCTGATCTGCCCCTGGAACAGTCCCATCCATTTCAGGGAGGGGTGTTCCAGGTCCGCTTCGGAAGCTGGAAAGCCTCTTGCTATTTCCTCCACGCGGTCGAGATGGGTTTTTATGGCCCTGAGCGAACCCGATTGTTCTGGACCCAGGTCTGCCAGTATATCCAGGATCCCTTCGGTTGCTGCAGATCCTCTCCCGGATTTGCCCTGAATGAGCCGGGCCGTGGTCCGAAGGCCTTCAAATAACTGTCCCTGTACCACGGTCAGGGAAGGGAGGCTCAGCAGACCCTGTCTCAGGGTGATCAGATGCCCCGTGAGGTTTCCAGTGTCTACGGTGGAAACATACCGCGGCGGGAGCGGCTGGAGGGTCAGGGTGCTGTACCAATTGAAAAAATGCCCATGATACCGTTCCAGCTTCCCCATGGATTCCAGGGCATCCCGGCAGCGAAGGGCCAGAACGCCTGAAGGGATAAAACCGAAATCATATGCGGCAAGATTGGCCAGCAGGGAAAGGCCCATATTGGTCGGGGA
>JANWKA010000153.1 GCA_025451655.1 Chitinophagaceae bacterium
AAAAACTCCAGGAGGGTGAACTCTTCCACCAGCTCCAGGGCCGGGGCAGAGAAGGTGGCGTAACGGTGGATCTGTTCTGGTTCCACGACAGCCTCTCCGGCCAGGACCCGCGCAATTCCTTCACTCGGGGATAACATGCCTCCGATGATTTGCAGCAGGGTGGATTTGCCCGATCCGTTCGGACCGAGGATGGCATAGGATGCTCCGGATTGAAAGAAACAGGACAGGTGCCTGAAGACCCAGTGTTCGTTGAAGCGCTTTCCCAGGCCCTCCAGCTCAATCCTCATCCGAATCGCCCCGGGTCTGCCTTCTTTTGATAATTCCCCTTCCGGAGTCATGGATGAATTTTAGGATCAGGTTCCGTTCCTCGGTTTCGGGAACCTCGCGTTCGATCAGTTCCAGCGCCTGGGAGGTGTTATTGCCCTTGACATAGAGATACCGGTATATGTTCAGGATCGCGTTGATCTTTTCCGGCGGAAATCCCCTTCTTTTAAGGCCTTCGGAGTTGATGCCTGCATAAAGGATCGGGTTTCCGGCGGCCTTTACATAGGGTGGAACATCCTTGAATGCCACGGATCCCCCGCCGATAAAGGCATGGGCCCCGATTTTGACGAACTGGTGCAGGCCGCTCATGCCGCCCAGGATCGCATAATCCTCGATCACGGCGTGGCCGGCGACCTGGGCGCAGTTTCCCAGGATGCAATGATTGCCGATGTTGCAGTCATGGGCGATATGGGAATAGGCCATGATCAGGCAATCATTACCCACCCGCGTGACCCATTTATCCCTGGTGCCCCGGTGGATGGTGACGAACTCCCGGATGGTGGTGCGATTTCCGACCTCAACGGTGGAATCCTCCCCGTCGAATTTCAGGTCCTGGGGGATGGCCCCGATAACCGCGCCCGGAAAGATCCTGCAGTTGCTGCCGATCCGGGCGCCGGACATGATGGTCACATTGGAACCAATCCAGGTGGAATCTCCGATCTGCACATTATCATGGATCACGGAAAAGGGGTCCACGCTTACGTCTGACCCCAGTTTTGCGTTTGGATGGATATGCGTTTGCTCGTGGATCATTTGCCGGTTATATCAGGCAACGGCCCGGGGGCACGGTTGCACACAGCCCTGAAGGCTGATATGCTGCCTGGTTGCTTCTCCTGAACATTTTTTCGTCGCCCGGTCGGGTCAGGGTACCCGATCCTCCCGGGGGTAGATCCCCAAAGCCCGCAGACCAGGGGGGCCGGGGTGTTATATGATAAAAAACTGCCGGATAATCCGGCCCGGCAAATGTAACTATTCTGGGGTGATCCGGGTTCTAATTTATAAGGGAGGAAAGGGCGCAGGGGGCTAGGATTCAGTGGCTTCCATTCCTTTTGACGAGCTGGGCCACGAGGTTGGCCTCCGTCACGATCTTGTTCCCGACGAACACAGTACCCCGCATTTCGCAAATGCCCCTCCGGATGGGGGCAGTCAGTTCCAGCTTCAGGATGAGGGTATCTCCCGGTACGACCTTCTGCTTGAACTTGCAGTTGTCGATCTTGAGGAAATAGGTGTCGTAGCTGCCCGGTGTGGCGTAGGTGTTCAGTGCCAGGAGTCCCCCGGTCTGGGCCAGTGCCTCGATCTGGAGGACTCCGGGCATTACGGGGTTGCCGGGAAAATGACCCTGGAAGAAATATTCGTTGAAGGTCACGTTCTTCACGCCCACGACATGCTTGTCGGAAAGTTCAATGATTTTGTCGACCAGGAGGAAAGGATACCGGTGGGGCAGGGTCTTTTCGATCTGGGCCAGGTCGTAAATCGCAGGCTGGTTCGGGTTATAAATGGGAACCCCGTGGGCGTGCTTGTTCTTCCGGATGTACTGTTTGATCCGGCGGGCGAACTCCACATTGGAGGAATGACCTGGCCGGTTGGCGATGATATGGGCCTTGAAGGGGTAACCCACCAGGGCAAGATCTCCAACGACGTCCAGGAGCTTGTGGCGGGCAGGCTCGTTGGGGAACCGCAGCTGGATATTGTTTAGAATGCCTTCTCCCTTGATTTCGATCTTTTCCCTTCCGAAAGCCGTGGCCAGTTTGGAAAGCTCTTCGTCACTCACCGGCTTGTCCACCACCACGATGGCGTTATTGATATCCCCGCCCTTGATCAGGTCGTGCTCGAGCAGGTATTCCAGCTCATGGAGGAAACAAAAGGTCCGGCAGGGGGCAATCTCGGTAGCAAAGTCCTTGATGTTCTTCAGGGCGGCGTGCTGGGTGCCCAGCACAGGGGAATTGAAATCGATCAGCGTGGTGATCTTGAAATCCAGGGCGGGCAGCGCCACCATTTCCACCTTCTTCTGTTCGTCGAAATAATAAATGTTGTTATCGATGGAAAAATAAACCTTGGCAGCTTCCTGCTGGTGGACTCCAGCCTCTTCGATCACCTCGATGAAGGGCTGGGCGCTCCCGTCCATGATGGGCACTTCGGGTCCGTTGATCTCGATCAGCACATTGTCCACTCCTTTGCCGATCAGGGTGCTCAGGAGGTGTTCAATGGTGCCCACCCGGGCGCCGTTATGCTCCAGGGTGGTGCTCCGGGAGGTATCCACCACGTAGTCCACATCGGCCTTGACCACCGGCTGGCCGGGAAGGTCCACCCGCTGGAACTGGATCCCAAAACCCGGAGTGGCCGGCTTCAGGGTCATTTTCACATGGGCCCCGGTATGGATCCCTACGCCTGAAACACTGACTTGCTTTTTTAAAGTATGTTGAAAATTAGGGTTGAAGTTGTTTTCCATCAGCTTTACCGGTGTTTATTGAATACTTTCTCTTTCCGTCGCCAAAAGCCTGATCTGGTTTTCAAGCTCGGTGATCCTTTTTTCCAGGTCAGGAAGGTTCCTGAAGACCGCCTGGCTTTTGAGGGTGCTGATATAATCCGCGGCGGGTGAGCCGGTTACTGTGGTGCCGTATGTCTTGATGGATTTTGAAACCCCGCTTTGAGCATTGATCCGGGTGCCGTCCGCGATATGGATATGGCCAACCATCCCCACCTGTCCGCCGATCACGCAGTTGCGGCCCACCTTGGTGCTTCCGGAAACCCCGGTCTGGGCGGCGATCACGGTGTTCTCCCCGATTTCCACGTTGTGGGCGATCTGGATCAGGTTGTCCAGCTTGACGCCCCGGCGGATGATGGTGGATCCGATGGTGGCCCGGTCGATCGTGGTGTTGGAACCGATCTCCACGTTATCCTCGATCACCACGTTTCCGATCTGGGGAACTTTCTTGTAGGAACCGTCCGATTGGGGAGCAAATCCGAAACCGTCGCTCCCGATCACCACTCCGGCGTGGATGGTCACCTGGCTTCCGATAATACAATCATGATAGATTTTCACCCCGGCATGCACCACGGTCTGGCATCCGATCTGGACATGGTCCCCGATAAATGCCCCCCCGTGAACCTGGACATGGTCCTCCAGTTCCGCCCCGTCTCCGATATAAGCGAAAGCCCCGACAAAAACGTCTTTTCCAATGGTCGCGGTGGGGGAGATATAGGAAGGCTGCTGGATCCCGTTTTTCAGGTCGTTGTTCTCGCTGAATTTTTCCAGCAGCAGCGCAAAGCTGCTGTAGGCATCCTTGACTTTGATCAGGGTGCAGGAAACAGGTTTGCCTACCGTCAGGGTCTGGTTGACTATGACCACCGATGCCCGGGTGGTATACAGGAATTCCTCATATTTGGGATTGGCGATAAAACTGACCATCCCTTTTCTGGCTTCTTCAATCTTGGCCAGGGAGTTTACGATGACATCCGGATTCCCTTCCAGTTTTCCGTTCAGCAGGGTGGCCAGTTGTGATGCGCTAAATTGCATGAGTGTGGATTAAGGGAACTTGGATAGCCCGGCACCAACGGGGTTTAATGCGGGATCAAATTCCTTTAACGCTCCATGAACATGGGTTATTTCGGATAACAAATGTAGAATTTTTTTATGGGGTTTGATAAACTATTATTAATGAGGGCATTCTCGAGGGACGAGATATCCCTGACCTGGCCATCTTTAAAAAGAATGAGGATCCTTTCATCCTCAGAATTGTAAGTATGGTTGGAGGCAGTGCCCGTAAAAACAAAAAATTCCATTTCATTTTCACCGAATCCCAGGATTTCGGACCATTGTTTTTTGAGCTGGCTCACCCGTTCTTCCCCGAAGGGATGGAAGCTCAGTTCGGTCCGGTAGAGCCTCCGGTTGACCAGCCAGTTGCAAAGCAGGGAAAGGACGGGGTCGGGATGATCCGTCCAGGCTTTTACCGCCGTGATCAGGTCATAATCATCCAGCTTGCAGAACAGCTCCAGCAACTCCGGGTTGGCCCCGAAATCCTCCCGGGTTACGGAATGGCCCATGAAGAAGAGCAGGGCCGGTGAGGCCTGCAAAGGGGTCCCGGACCGCAGGAGCATGCGGGCCCTGAGAATGATCTTGACCAGGAGGTTTTCTGCGCTCAGGACCGTCTTGTGCAGATATACCTGCCAGTGCATGAGCCGCCTGGCCACCAGGAATTTCTCAATGGAATAAATGCCTTTTTCTTCTACCATCAGCTCCCCCTGGTGGACGGTAAGCATTTTCAGGATCCGGTCATAGCCAATCACCCCTTCATGGACCCCGGTGTAAAAGCTGTCCCGGGACAGGTAATCCATCCGGTCCACGTCCAGCTGGCTTGAGACCAGCTGGTGCAGGAATTTTTTGGGATAGTCACTGGAAAAGATCCTGAGCGCGGTTTCCAGCCGTCCATCCAGTTGCCGGTTCAGGGATTCCATGAGCAGGCGGGAGATCGTCTCATGGGGAACCGATTCCACAAGCAGGCGTTCCAGGGCATGGGAAAATGGTCCGTGGCCGATATCATGGAGGAGGATGGCCACCTTGGCGCCGACTTCCTCCGGAGGGTCAATGGGGGTTCCCTTCCCCTTCAGTTCCGCCAGGGAAAGACACATCAGGTGGTAGGCCCCCAGCGAGTGGTGGAACCGGGTATGGACCGCACCCGGGTATACCAGGTGGGCGAGGGCCATCTGGTGGATGCGCCTCAGCCGCTGGTAGCAGGGCTGACCCAGCAGGTCGAACAGGAGGGGATGATCGATGGTGATGAACCCGTAAACCGGGTCATTGATGATCTTTCTGGCTGATTCGGACATGAGGCAAAGAAAAGTTAAACTTTAGGCAGGGTCCTTGCAAAAATACAGTTAGGCCGCTGAAATGGGGTATTTTTGAATTCATGCGTACCGGAATAACTATATCAGATTGCTATGGCGAAAGTGAATATCCTGTGGGTGGATGATGAGATTGATTCCCTGAAATCCCAGATCCTGTTTTTGGAGAACAAGGGGTACCAGGTGGAAGCGATCACCAATGGCTATGATGCCCTCGAGTTCCTGAAGGACAATATCGTGGATGTGGTCCTGCTGGACGAGAGCATGCCCGGGATCAACGGGCTGGAGACCCTGTCCAAAATCAAGGAGATGGACCAGCAGGTGCCCGTGGTGATGATCACCAAAAACGAGGCGGAGAACGTGATGGACGAAGCCCTGGGATCGCAGATCACCGATTACCTGATCAAACCCGTCAACCCCAATCAGGTCCTGCTTTCCCTCAAGAAGATCGTGGACAACCGGAGGCTGGTCGCAGAAAAGACCACGGTTGCCTACCAGCAGGAATTCCGCAACCTGTTCACTGCCCTCAGCTCCAACCCCGGTTACGGGGAGTGGATCGAAATCTACCGGAAGCTGGTGTACTGGGAGATGGAAATGGAAAAGAGCAACAGCCCCGAGATGCTGGAAGTGTTCACCACCCAGAAGGCCGAAGCCAATACCGAATTTGCAAAATTCATCTCCCGGAACTATTCCGGATGGGTGAAAGGGAAGACGGGAGCCCCCGTGATGTCCCATACCCTGTTCTCCCGCAAGATTGCCCCGGTCCTGGACCCTTCCGTTCCAACCTTCTTCGTGCTCATCGACAACCTGAGACTGGACCAGTGGAAGGCGATACAGCCCATTTTTGCAGATTCCTTCCGGATCCTCGAGGAGGACAGCTTTTACAGCATCCTGCCCACCTCCACTCAATACAGCCGCAACGCCATCTTCGCGGGCCTGCTTCCGATCGATATCGAAAAGCAGTTTCCCGAACAATGGAAAAACGATGACGAGGAAGGGGGGAAAAACCTCCATGAGGAAGAGTTCTTCGCCGGACAGCTGAAGCGGATGAGACTCAATTTGCGGTTTTCCTACACCAAGATCACCAATCACCATGACGGGCAGCACCTCGTCAATAATGTGCATAACCTGCTCGAGTTTCCGCTCAATATTATCGTCTATAATTTCGTGGACATGCTTTCTCATGCCCGCACCGAGATGGAGGTCCTCAAGGAGCTTGCCAGCGATGAAGTGTCCTATCGTTCCATCACCGCCAGCTGGTTTGAACATTCCCCCCTCCACCAGGCCCTGCGGAAGCTCTCAGACAAAAAGATCCATGTCATTGTGGGTACGGACCATGGCAGCGTGCGGGTAAAAACTCCCTGCAAGGTGATTGGAGACAAGCAAACAACATCTAACCTCAGGTACAAGCATGGCAGGAACCTGAACTATGAACCCCGGGATGTGCTGGCTTTCAGGGATCCCGCGGATGCCGGCCTGCCCCGTCCGAATGTGAACTCTTCCTTTATATTCGCCAAGGAAGACGGTTTTCTCTGTTATCCCAACAATTATAATTACTTCGCCAATTATTACAACAATACCTTCCAGCACGGGGGCATCTCCCTGGAAGAGATGATCATCCCCTTCGCCCGGATGGTAAGCAAATCCGCCGCTCCCTGAACTTGCAACATTTCATTTTATCAATGGAAATTGCGTCCTCCCGGATCCGGGGACAAAGAATTCAGATCTTGCAATGAAAAGGACCCCGAAAGGGTCCAGGGCAGGATTTCTGAAAATAATCAGGATGCAGCAGCAGCTTCAGGATAATTCAGGATAGAGGGGGAAATCCCTCATGAATTCATTGACCTGCTTTTTCACCTGCAGGGGCAACTGTCCGTTTTCCGGATCGGAGATGAGCTCATCGATCCATTCCACCACCCTGGGGATTTGGGCTTCGGTAAATCCCCGGGTGGTAATGGCGGGAACCCCGATCCGGATGCCGGAGGTTGTGAAAGCGGGTTTGTCATCAAAGGGCACCATGTTCTTGTTAACCGTGATATCCGCTTTCACCAACAGTTCCTCGGCCTTTTTCCCCGAGATCCCCTTGTTGCGCAAATCGATGAGCATAAGGTGGTTGTCCGTCCCCCCCGAAACAATGTGGTAACCCCTTTTCAGGAAGGCCAGGGACATGGCCTGGGCATTGGCCATGACCTGGAGGGCATAATGATGGAAATCATCGGTCAATACTTCAAAGAAGGAGACCGCCTTAGCGGCGATCACATGCTCGAGGGGACCTCCCTGGGTACCCGGAAAAACGCCGCTGTCCAGCAGGGAGCTCATCATCCGGAGTTCCCCCCTGGGTGTTTTCAGTCCGAGCGGGTTTTCGAAATCCTTTCCCATCAGGATCATGCCTCCCCGGGGGCCCCGGAGGGTCTTATGGGTGGTTGTGGTCACCACATGGCAATGCGCAAAGGGAGAATTCATCAGGCCCCGGGCAATCAGGCCTGCCGGGTGGGCGATATCTGCCACAACCAGGGCGTTCACCTCATCGGCGATCGCCCGGATCCGGGCATAATCCCAGTCCCGGCTATAGGCAGAAGCCCCGCAAATGATCATCCGGGGCTTTTCCCGGATGGCGATTCCGAGCATTTTTTCGTATTCAATGGTCCCTGTCTCCCTGCTCACACCATAAAACGAGGGCTGGTAGAGCTTTCCCGAAAAATTTACGGCGGATCCGTGGGTCAGGTGACCGCCCATACTCAGGTCCAGGCCCAGGATCCGGTCTCCGGGTTTGAGCAGGGCAAGCATTACCGCAGCATTGGCCTGGGCACCTGAATGGGGCTGCACATTGGCGTATTCGACCTGAAAGATCTGCCTGGCCCGGTCAATGGCGAGCTGTTCGCTCTGATCCACCACCTGGCAGCCTCCATAATACCGCCTGCCCGGGTATCCTTCCGCATATTTGTTGGTCAGGACCGTCCCCATGGCCTCAAGGACCTGGAGGCTGGCGAAATTTTCCGAAGCGATCAGTTCAATCCCTTCCCTTTGGCGTTCCAGTTCCTTTCTGATGATGTTGAATACCTGCTGGTCCCTTTGCATACCCTGGTTTGAGGCCACAAAAATATCCTAAAGACCCGAAACCTGCCGGATATTCTGGTGTCGTTGAGGAAGAACCTCCCCTCCCACATTTGGGAATATATCGTAATTTCAAAACCGGGCGAAGCCCTTAAACCAAATTGCTGTAGATGAAGGCTATAATCCCTGTGGCAGGTGCCGGAACGAAGCTCCGTCCTCATACCTATACCCAGCCCAAGGCCCTCATTCCCATTGCCGGAAAAACAATCCTCGCCTTCATCGTCGACCAGCTGGCCGAAGCCGGGGTCCGGGAATTCATATTCGTGATCGGTTACCTCGGGGAAAAGATCCGGGATTACGTGGAAAAAAAATATCCCCACCTGAACTGCCATTTCGTCGTTCAGGACAAAAGGGAAGGGATTGGCCATGCCGTGCTGATCACCCGGAAACTGGTGGATGGAGATGAGGTTTTCATCACCCTCGGGGACACCATTTGCGAATTCGATGTGAAAACCATCCTGGAGAGCGAGGGTTCCTGGCTCGGGCTGAAGAAGGTGGATGACCCGAGGAATTTCGGGGTGGCCGAGCTGGGTGAGGACGGGAAGATTGGGCACCTGGTCGAAAAGCCCCAGATCCCCAAATCGAATATGGCGCTGGTGGGTTTGTACAAGATCCGGGAAACGGAGCAGATGTTCTGCTGCCTGGAAGAAAACCGGGGTCATCAGGGAAATCCCCATGAGGAGTTCTATCTGACGGAAGCCCTGGACTGCATGATCGCCAAGGGCACTATTTTCCATTCTTTCAAAGTGGCCAACTGGTTCGATTGCGGCAGGAAGGACACCCTGCTGGAGTCCAATGCCACCCTGCTGAAAAAATATGGCCATGCCCAGGAACCTCCCCAGGTCTTTGGCGACACCATCATCATCCCCCCCGTGAGCATTGCGGAAGGATGCCAGATCACCCATTCCCTGATCGGACCCAATGTC
This sequence comes from Chitinophagaceae bacterium, assembly GCA_025451655.1. Classification (GTDB taxonomy): domain Bacteria; phylum Bacteroidota; class Bacteroidia; order Chitinophagales; family Chitinophagaceae; genus JANWKA01. Next base: position 9,207 of record JANWKA010000153.1, read on the forward strand.
GCCATCGGTGAGAATACGGTGGTCGACTATTCCATCATCCGGGATTCCATCATCGGATCCTATGCCAACCTGTTTGAAGTGGTCCTGAAATCCTCCCTGATCGGAAGCGATGCCAATATCCGGGGGCTGAGCCAGAGCCTGAATATCGGGGACAATACCGAAATTGACCTGGGTTAGACCCTGATCCGGACCCTGAACTGTTTGAATCTCCCATGGAAACTTTCTCCAACAGGCTGACCCGGCTTTTCGCTATCCGGTACCCGGTGGTGCAGGCAGGGATGGTCTGGACCTCGGGCTGGAAACTCGCCAGCGCGGTGGCCAATGCCGGGGGCCTGGGGCTGATCGGTTCGGGCAGCATGTACCCGGAAGTCCTCCGGGAACATATCCGGAAATGCCGGCTGGCCACGGACCAGCCTTTCGGTGTGAACCTTCCCCTGCTCTATCCAGATACCGAAAAGCATATCCAGGTCATCCTGGAAGAAGGCGTGAGGATCGTTTTCTCCTCCGCGGGCAACCCGGCGACCTGGACCCCCATGCTCAAATCCAATGGGGTTATTGTGGCCCACGTGGTGGGGTCTTCCCGGTTCGCCCGCAAGGCGGAGGATGCAGGTGCCGATGCCGTTGTGGCGGAAGGATTTGAGGCAGGCGGACATAACGGAAGGGAGGAAACCACCACCATGGTCCTGGTTCCTGCCGTGAAGGAGGTCGTCGGAATACCCGTTCTGGCAGCGGGTGGCATCGGAAGCGGGAAGGCCCTGCTCGCGGCCCTGGCCCTCGGCGCGGAAGGCGTGCAGGTGGGCAGCCGTTTTGCGGCCAGCACCGAGGCCTCCGGCCATGAACGGTTCAAGCAAGCCATCGTGGAGGCAGGGGAAGGGGATACGATGCTGGCCCTGAAGAAACTGACCCCGGTCCGGATCCTGAAAAACAGCTTTTATAACCAGGTCAGGGAAGCTGAGGACCGGGGCGCCCCATACCGGGAACTGCAGGATCTGCTGGGAAAGGCCCGGTCCAAAAAAGGGATGTTCGAAGGGTCCCTGGATGAGGGGGAGCTGGAGATCGGGCAGGTCAGCGCCCTGATCCGGGATATCCTTCCTGCTGCGACCATCCTGAACCAGATCTGGGAGGAGTTCCTCAGGGAAAAGCAAAGAATTTGCGGGATGCCCGGATGAGAGCGGGAGCGGGTTAGCTGCGGCGCCCCAGCCATTTGACCATTTCCTTCAGGGTGATCTTTTTTCCATAGAGCAAAATTCCGGTCCGGTAGATCTTTCCGGCTGCCCAGGTGGTCAGGATGAAGCCCCCGATCAGCAGCAGGGCGGAAAGGGCCAGTTGGGACCAGGGGACCCCGAATGGAATCCGGGCGATCATGACCAGGGGGGAGGAAAGGGGAAAGATGCTCGCCCCGATGGCCAGTGCTCCGTTGGGCTGCTGGATGGCCTGGAACATGATAAAGAAGGAAATGATGATGGGCATGGTCACCGGAAAAGTCAGTGCCTGGGATTCGGTGGCATCCTGATCCACACAGGATCCCACCGCCGCGAATAATGCAGCGTACATCAGGTATCCAAACAGGAAATAGAACAGGAAGGCCAGGATCACCAGGGGAAAATTGATATTGCTGTTGAGGACCTGGTGGATCTGCATGGACAGGTTACTGCCGGACTGGGCCTGGGTTGCCCCATGCATGGCCTGCAATTGCCGGGCATGCTGGCTGATCCCGGGAGCGAAAATTTCCGCCACGGTTACCAAAATGAAGGTCAGCAGGATCCAGATGAAAAACTGCGTCAGGCCCACCCCTGCGATGCCGATGATCTTTCCGAGCATGAGCTGGAACGGCTTGACCGATGAAATGATCACTTCAGCGATCCGGTTGGTCTTTTCCTCCATCACCCCCCGCATGGTCATCATGCCGAAAAAGAGCATGGCGAAATAGATCAGGAATCCCGAAGCATACCCAACCAGAAAGGCAACCAGCACGCTGCCTTCCTTATGATCCTCACCGGTTACGGTTTTAAGCTCGACATCCGCATTGATCTGGTCGAATTTCTCCCGGTCGAGCCCGGCCAGGGCGATCCTCCTGTTTTCGATCACGCTGTCCAGCTGGGTGGCGATATAGGAGTCGGCATCGAGCCCCAGCTGGCTGGACCCGAAATAGGTGAATCCCTTCGGATCGGCGATGTCGAATTTCGGGATATAGAGTACCCCGTTAAACCCTGCTTTGGCGTAATTGTTCTGGAATTTGGTGAGGCTTTCACCTGAAACATATCTGAAAAAGACTCCGTGCCCGTTCCGGAGGTGGTTTGAAAAAAGTCCGCTGCTGTCCAGTACCCCGACCTGCAGGTTTTCCTTTCCGGCCCCCACCGCGATGAATACAATGGCCGCGAAAAAAATCGCGATGATCACCGGCACCAGCAGGGTGATGAGGATGAAGGACTTTTTCCTTACCCTGGAAATGTATTCCCTTTTGATGATGAGCCAGGTTTTCTGCATGGTTTATTTTTCAATTTCGGATACCACCGGGGAATGGGTAGGCTGTTCGCCGACCTGCTGAACCACCCGGATGAAAATTTCGTTTATGGAGGGAAGAACTTCGTTAAATCCTTCCACGGGAATTTCCCTCCCGAGGAAGTATCCCAGGATCTGGTTGGTGGTTTTTCCCTCCCGGAGTTTCAGGATCAGTCCGTCCCCGGAGCGGCTGCTCAGCTCAAAGACATCGGACTGGAACGGTTCATTTTCATAACCGGCGGGTACATTCACCCGGAACAAATGCTGCTTGAAATCCTGCCTGATCCGGGAAACCGAACCGTCCAGGAGTTTTTTCCCGGCATTGACCAGGACGATGTGGTTGCAGATTTCTTCCACCTGCTCCATCCTGTGGGTGGAAAAAATGATCGTTGTTCCTCCCTTGCAGAGGTTGAAGATCTCGTCCTTGATCATGTTCGTGTTGATCGGGTCCAGGCCCGCAAAGGGTTCGTCCAGGATCAGTAGCCTGGGCTCATGGAGAATGGTGGAGATGAACTGGACCTTCTGCTGCATGCCCTTGCTCAGGTCCCCTACCTTTTTGTTCACCCAGGAATACAGTTCCATTTTCTTCAGCCATTCCCTGATTTTCTCCCGCGCGACCGATTCCCTGAGGCCCTTGAGCTGCCCCAGGTAAAGCAACTGTTCTCCGATTTTCATTTTTTTGTAAAGCCCCCTTTCCTCGGGCATATAACCGATCCGCATCGGATCGGCCATGGGGTCGAAAGGCCGCTGGTCAAAAAGAATCTCTCCTTCATCCGGATACAGGATCCCGGTCACCATCCTGAGAAGGGTCGTCTTCCCGGCGCCGTTGGGGCCCAGCAACCCACAGATGCTTCCATGGGGGATCCCCAGGCTGATGTCATCCACGGCCTTGTGGGAGGAATAATATTTCTTCAGATGCCGCAGTTCAAGCAGGTCCATTCCGGCAGGTTTATGATGGATTTTAAAGCGTTTTGAGGTCACAAAATACAGGATGGAGGCCAGAATATCATGTTCCGCTGGAAGGAATTCCCCCGACCGGCCCTTCCGGGAGGGTATCCTTCTGATTTCACCTGCAAATTCCGGGCATTCACCTGCTTTTCCTCCGGATTTACCTTTTGGCCTTTTCGGCCAGGGGCTTCCCGGAATAGTTTTGGACCCTGTTATCGTTTTTAAATTCTAAAAGGGCTCCAAAATCCGGTTTATGCGCAAACTCCTACTTTTAACCCTATTATCTGCAACTGCCAGCCCGGTCCTGCTCCGGGCACAGAATATCCTGGGCACGGTCACCGATAGCCTGGGCAAACCCCTTCCTGCGGCCACGGTGAGCCTGAAAAAAGCCGGGGATTCTGCCCTGGTGAAACTCAGCGTGACCGATATGTCCGGGAAATACCGGATCGACGGGATCGGGGTTGGAAAATATTTCATTTCGGCTTCGGAAATAGGGTACGCTCCTGCTGCCAGCGCCTCCTTTGCCTTCAGCGGCAAAGGGGATTTCCAGGCTCCTGAAGTCAGCCTGAAGGAATCTTCCCGGAGCCTGAAAGGAATCACGGTGGATTACCATAAGCCCCTGATCGAAGTCCGGGCGGATAAAATGGTCCTGAACGTGGCAGGGAGCGTGAACGCAATCGGCCAGACAGCCATGGACCTGCTCCGCAAATCCCCGGGAGTCCTGGTCGATAAGGACGAAAATATCTCCCTGAGCGGGAAAAACGGGGTCCAGATCTATGTGGACGGCAGGCCCGTGCCCCTTGCCGGGGCCGACCTGGCCGCCTACCTCGGCAACCTGCAATCCGGGGATATTGAGTCCATCGAGATCATTTCCAATCCCGGGGCAAAGTATGATGCCGCCGGAACCGGGGGGATCATCAACATCAAGCTGAAAAAGAACAGGAATTTCGGGATGAACGCCACGGTGACCGGGGGATACAATGTCGGCATCTATTCCAAATATGACGGTGCCGTCTCCATGAATTACCGGGAAAGGAGGGTGAATCTGTTCGGCAATTACAGCTATAACCAGAGCCTGGACCAGGATTATATGAACCTGTACCGGGAAGACCTGGACACCCTTTTTGATAACCGCTCCAAGACCTTGTCCAACAGTTCGAGCCATAATTTCAAGGCCGGAATGGACTACACCATCAATTCCAAAAGCTCCATCGGGGTCATGGTGAACGGAACTTTTTCCAATAACACGGTTCAGATCAACAGCGGAACACCTATCTCCTATATCCCCGATTCCAAGATCGCGAAGGTCCTGATCGCCAATAATGCCGACACCGGTTATCGCAATAATGCCAACCTGAATCTGAACTATCATTTTGCCGATACCCTGGGACATTCCCTGGATATGGATGCCAACTACGGGATTTACCGGATCAACAGTAACCAGTTTCAGCCGAACCTCTATTATGATTCCACCAGGACCACCCTGCTTTACGGGGATGCATACAACATGGTTACCCCGACCGATATCGACATTTACAATATCAAGGCGGATTACGAACAGAATTTTGCCAAAGGCAAACTGGGATACGGGGGTAAAATCTCCTATGTAACCACGGCCAATAACTTCCAGCAATATGACCTTTTCGGAACCGGAAAATACCTGGATACCCTGAGTAGCAATGATTTTGACTACAGGGAAAACATCAACGCCGCCTATGCGAACTTTAACCGGAACCTGAAGGGCTGGACCATTCAGGCGGGGTTAAGGGTGGAAAACACACATATCACGGGGATCTCCAGAGGATATGCCCAGGAACCGTCTGATTTCAGACCCTTTGATTCCACCTTCCAAAGGACCTATACTGATTTTTTCCCCAGCGCGGCGGTGACCTATAACAAGAACCTGATGAAACAGTGGACCCTGACCTACAGCCGCAGGATTGACCGGCCGGCTTATCAGGATCTCAATCC
>JANWKA010000154.1 GCA_025451655.1 Chitinophagaceae bacterium
GCAGCGGCGAAAATGATTTTCATGGCCGGAGAATTAAGGAAGCCCGGCAAATATATTTCATTTGGGCCAGTCCTATTTTTATCGCACCGTCCATTTCCAGGAATGGCGGCTGTTGCGATGGCATTCTGGGGTCCGGCTCCGATATCCTGGAATCCTGGGGCCTTTCCATTTTCATGCTCCGGGAGTCATACCCGTTTCATTTTTAAAGGAAGACAAAAGGGATTTTGTCAGGAATCTGGAGCAGCCCGTGGAGACAGGCCAGTCCGGGACAATGGCCCCGATTGCCTATTTTTGCCCCGTTTTATCCTGAAATCATGCTGGTCGCATTGCGCAATGTGGGATTCGAATTCGGCTCCAGGGTGATCCTGGAAAATGCCAGCTGGCAGATCCAGCCAGGAGAAAGGATCGGACTGGTCGGATGGAACGGAACGGGCAAATCCACGTTGCTGAGGATCATCCAGGGGGAATTTTCAGTCAGTTCAGGCACCCTGGAAAAGGCCAGGAACCTCACCATCGGCTTTTTCAACCAGGACTTGATGGGCTTTGAAACCGGCGATTCCATCACCAGTGTGGCCAGGACCGCCTTTGAACGGGTTCTGGAGCTCCAGAAGGAACTGGAAGCGGTGACCCTGGACCTGGAAGGCGCCTCCGACCAACGGCTGCTTTCCCGATACAGCGATCTGCTTCATGAAATGGAAGCCCTGAACGGCTATGAGATCACCCACCGGACGGAAGCCATCCTGGAGGGCCTTGGGTTTTCCACCAGCGACCTGGCCAGGCCTTACAACAAATTCTCCGGCGGCTGGAGGATGCGGGTGCTGCTTGCCCGGATGATCCTCCAGCAGCCCGACCTGCTCATGCTGGATGAACCTACCAATCACCTGGACCTTCCCTCCATCGAGTGGCTGGAACGATACCTGGTCCATTACCAGGGTACGGTGATCATTGTTTCCCATGACCGGTATTTCCTGGACCGGATGGTCAACCGCACGGTGGAGCTATATCAGTGCCAGCTCAATTCCTATAACGGCAATTACAGTTTTTATGAGGCCCAGAAGGCCGAAAGGAGGCTGCTGCAGCAGCGGGCCTATGAAAACCAGCAGGACTACATCCGGCAACAGGAACGGTTTATTGAAAGGTTCCGCGCCAAGGCGACCAAGGCAGCCCAGGCCCAGAGTGCCCTGAAACGCCTGGAAAAGCTGGAACGGGTGGCTGAGGTGGATAGCAGTGCAGCCAGGATCCGGATCAGCTTCAGTGTAGACAAGACACCGGGAAAGGTCCTTTGCACCCTGAAGGAAGTATCCAAACATTTTGGCCCCCTGACCATCCTGGACAGGGCCCAGGCCGAGATCATGCGGGGAGACAAGATCGGTCTGATCGGAGCCAATGGCAAAGGGAAATCCACCCTGCTCCGGATCATCGCAGGTACGGAATCATTCGAAGGAAGCCGGACCGGAGGACACCAGGTGGTGTCCAGCTTTTATGCCCAGCACCAGCTGGAATCGCTCCACCCGGAAAACACCATCCTGGAGGAACTCAAAGGCTGCGGGAGCGGAAAAACCGAGCTGGAGCTGCGCAGCTTGCTGGGCTGTTTCCTTTTTTCCGGAGATGATGTATTTAAAAAAATCCGGTTGCTCTCCGGAGGGGAAAAAGCCCGTGTCGCCCTGGCCAAAACCATTATCAGCCGGGCGAATTTTCTGCTGCTGGACGAGCCCACTAACCACCTGGACATCAATTCCGTGGAAATGCTGGTGGATGCCCTGCATCAATACCAGGGCAGCTATATCCTGGTTTCCCATGACCGGTACTTCATACAGCAGACCGCGAATAAAATCTGGGAGATCGTGGACGGTAAAATTGTAGCGTTCCCTGGAAAATTTGCGGAATGGGAAATCTGGAAGGCCTCCCGCGAACAGCAGCCTGCCGCCATCCAGGCTCCTGAACCGCCCGGGGATCCGGGGTCCCCGTCCGGACCGGCTGGGGATAAACCCGGGCAAACCCGGGAAAACCGGGAGGCCCGAAGGGAGCTTCAGAGGCACCAGAAGAAGTTCCGGGAACTGGAAGCCCGTATCGCGGAACTTCAAAGGGACAAGGACCTGCTGGAATCCTCCCTGGGTGCTCCGGAAATCTATGCGGACAAACCCAGGTTCCTGGAATTTGAGGGCCGGTACAAGGAAGCCCTGGAACGCCTCGAAACCATGACCCGCCAATACGAAGCAGTATTCCAGAAGCTTTTGGAAATGGAATCGGGCCTGGAAAGGGGATGAATCAACTCAACGGGATTTCCGGGATGGCTTCGCCTTCAACCAGCGGAAAAATTCCTATCTTCATCACGGGTCCCTTATTGGACTGCCTTTATGCAGGCTTTCCCCCGGAAACCGTTTACCAGCCGGAGGGTTCATTCCAGGCCTTCCGTTCCATACTGCCCAAAACCCCTTGTGATGAAACATGCCGTTCAGGCCCTGTTCCTGTTTTTGGCGGGCACCCTCTATTCCGGGCCTTTGCTGGCAGGAAAATTCCAGCAACCCGATCCGGTCCACCTATTGATTGAAAAGATCAACACCTGGTATGCCGTACCCAGGGAGGAAGTTCCCCTGGTTACGGACCGGTTATATTATGAACCCGGGGACACGGTCTGGTTTAAGGCCTATATCCTGGATCCCCGGGATCATACCCCTTCGGGAGAAAGCAACCTGCTTCATGTGGCCCTGGTCAGGGGCAGGGGATCGGTCATCCACAGCCTTCTTTTACGCCAGGACGCCAACCATCTGACCGGATATTTTGCCCTTCCCAGGCAATTGGATACGGGCGAAATTTTCCTGGTGGCCTATACCCGGTGGATGCTCAACTTCCCTGGCAGGGATTACAGCACCAGGATAATTCATATCGGAAGGCCGGCTTCCACAAGGGGGACGGGTTCTATTCCTCCCCCGGCCGCTCCGGGCCGCGACCAGGTGGGTTTCTTTCCGGAATCCGGCCACCTGGTGGGTGGATATTCCAATACCGTTGCATTCCAGGCCACCGGACCGCAGGGGGGTCCCTCCCTGGTCAGCGGCCAGATTACCGATGACCGGGGGGAAGCGGTGGCCGATTTCCAGGGCGGTCCGGGCGGACTGGGAAGTTTCCAGGTCCCGGTTTCAGCCAGAAGGACCCTGATCGTCCACACCCGTTTTGCGGATGGAACGACCCGGGCCGATACCCTGCCCAGGGCAGCACCCGGGGCCTTCATCATCCATACCGAAGAAGCCGGAAAGGGCAATTTGCGGGTCACTGTGGTACCCGGAGATTCCATACCTGGGGGAACCCGGACCATCCTGGTCGCGATCTGCGGGGGAAAGATCGGTTTTGCAGCCTACGGAACGGACGGATACGCTGTAAATATCCCCACTTTGGACTTCCGTCAGGAAATGGTCCGGATTGCGGTCTTCAGCCTGGGGCTGAAGCCCCTGGCTGAAAGATGGGTCCTGCTGAATTCCGGTCCTCCTTTTTCATTCCGGGTCAGCCCGGGCCCTCCGGTTTCCATTTCCATCCGGGGTGAGGCCCCTGCCCCGGGTTCGCCGGAACTTTCCGGATCCTACTACCTGATCGCTGCCGATACCGGCTCCATGGATGTCCAGGCACCTGCCCATGATCTTCCTCTGGAAAGCGAGGGTTTTCCCGGTCCGGAGGATCTCCTCCAAAGGGATTCCGGGTCGGTGACGGAAACCAACCTGCGCCTGATGATCCGGGGATGGAAGGCCACTCCATGGGAGGAGATCCTTTCCGGGCCGAAGATCCAATTCAACCATCCCCCGGAAATGGCCCAGGTGGTGGGCGGCCAGGTTCTGGATGATTCCGGGAAACCCGTTGCAGAGCGGCAGGTCACCCTGATTCCCCGGTTGGGAGGGGCTCCTTTCAGCGATACCACGGATGGATCAGGCAGGTTTATTTTCCAAAACCTGACCATCGCCGATTCTTCCGGGTACCTGCTCAGTCTGGCGCGCATTAAAAAGGGCCACGAGGGGAAGCCCCGCCTGATCATCGACACGACTTCCGGTTTCAGGCTCCCGGCTGACTTTATTCCGCCGGGCCCGGCCTCCGGGGTTTCTGCACAGATGGAGGCCGGTCCCCCGGATCTGAAGAAAAACCTGGATACGGTGGTCGTCAAGGACCGTCCCAGGACCCAGCAGTTCCACAACGCGAATACCATCCTCGGTGATGAAATCATCAAATTCACCGACCCCTTTGATGCGCTCCGGGTCCTTAACGGGGTGCAGGTGACCATCCTGGACGGAACTTATCATGTGATCATCGGAGGACTCGGAAGTTTTCATGCCCAGGCGGACCCGCTGCTGATCATCGACGGCGTGGAATTTCCGGATTTAACCCCCCTGGAAAGCCTCAATACGGCCGATATCGATTCCATGCAGGTTTTGCGCGGGGATGCGGAATACGGTTCCAGGGGAGGCATGGGAGTGATCCGGGTATTCACCCACAAGGGAGGTGAGGCAGTGGTGACGGGGAATGACCATATCCTCCCATTGACGCTGGAAGGTTATGAAAAACCGGCTCCTGCGGCACATCCTTCCCCGGGGCGGTACTGGAACGATGATATCGAGCTGGATTCAAGCGGTGATTTTCAGGTCCCGATCCCCGGGGTGGACCTGTCCGGAAAATACCGGGCCAGTTTCCGGGGGGTCACGGATTCGGGGATCCCGGTTCGGCTGGATATTCCCCTTAAAGCCCCTTCGGATTGAAAACCCTCCTGCTGGACGCCGCAGCTACCCTGATGCTCCTGGGCCCCCTGGTGATCCCCGTTTTCAGCCAATCCCTGCCCCGACGTTTCGGGGAACCCCTGGTGGTGCTGGAGGAATACCAGCCGGGCCAGGAATTGATTGCAGCCGAGCCTGATTTCGTCCTGTACAGTTCGGGCCAGGTGATTTATAAAGTGCGCAGCGGGGAAATCCGGGAATTCCGGGAAGAACAGTTCAACCGCTCCGCTACCCAGCTGCTCATCTTCGACCTGGATCTTTCCGATTCCCTCGAGAGCCTGCCGGATCAAATCCAGGCGAGTGACGACCCGGACCAGCCCAGCTTCCGGCTGATCCTGAATTTCGATTCCGTAAAGTCCATCCGGGTTTACGGGAATGTGCGGGACAGCGGTGAAACAATCAGGCTGCGGATTCCCCCTCCGCTGCGGGAAGCTTTCAGGAGGATCCTGCAATTCGGTGATCCCAGGGACAGCGTCTGGATCCCGGACCGATTTGAGGTGATTTTCAGCGTGGACCGCAAACCCGTGGCCACTCCGGTGCCCTGGCCGGAAGGATGGCCCGGTCTGGGAGATTCCGCAACTGTAAAAAGGCTTCCGGACCTGTATAGCATCTTCCTGGGCCGCAACTGGTATCCTGCCTACCTGGATTTCACCGGAAAGCTGAAGCCCGGACAGGAAGTGCAAATCGGAAATCTGGTAGGGTCCATCTACTGCCGCTTTCCGTTTCCGCAGCTATAAGGAAAAAATGGAGCAACTGCGATGGTTTCCGCCTCCGCAGCGGGAGATAGGCAGAATCCAGGGTTTAAGGATTCCCTCCGGAGGAAAAAGGGTTCACCTTTCCCCGGAGCCTCCTCCCGGAGGCTCCGGCGTTTACCGGCCCCCTGTTTTTTCCCTGGCGCAAGGCCTTTTGTTCCCCTGCGGGTAAATTGATGATCCGCAGGCATTCCGGACTGCAGCAACCGGAATATTTCCGGGCGCAGTCCGGGCATTGGATGAAAAGCAAATGGCAAGCCGGGTTGCTGCAATTCGTATGGGTATCGCAGGGCTGGCCGCACTGATGGCAATGGCTGATGATCTCTCCGGAAACCCGCTCCCCCATCCTGCCGTCGAATACGAAATTTTTTCCCCTGAACTTATTGGGCAGGTTTTCCGCGGCAACCCTGCGGGCATATTCGGTAATACCACCCTCCAGATGGTAAACCTGGGAAAAACCATGGTGGAGCAAATAAGCGCTCGCTTTTTCGCACCGGATACCCCCGGTGCAATACAGGACCACCGGTTGGTCTTTAAAATCCTTCAATTGATCCAGGGCGAGCGGGAGCTGTTCCCGGAAAGTACCGGAGGGCAGGGCCAGGGCACCCTCAAAATGCCCAACCTCATATTCATAATGGTTGCGCATATCCACCAATATGGTCCCCGGATCTTCTGTCAGCCGGTTGAAGGCCGGAGCATCCACATAACGGCCTGCCCTGGACATGGAGAAGTCCGGATCGGTGATTCCGTCTGCAACAATTTTAGGCCGGATCTTGACCTGGAGCATCCAAAAGGATTTGGAACCTTCTTCAATGGCCCTGTTAAGCCGCATTCCCTCCAGGAAAGGGAATGAATACAAGAAGTCCTTAAAGGGTCCAAATTGATTCCGCGCTACCGCAACCTGACCGTTGATCCCTTCCGGCGCCACATAGATCCTGCCGAAGACCCCGAGTTTTTCCAGGCCCCTATAGAGGGCATTGCGGAAACTGGCAGGATCCGAAAACGGGGTATACCGGTAAAAGGAAAGGGTGATGCGCGGCACTCCGTCCGATGCGGCTTTTTTCTTCAGTTCTGATCTAGATACCCGGTTATGCAACGCCATAAACCCCCTGGCCCCATGGGCCGGCGATGCAAAATTAGGGAAATGGGTGCCAAAGGCCAACCCAGAGGCCTTTTCCATTTACGGGCAGGAAATATTTTGGCGACTGCAATGAAGGAAATACCTGTAGCGGTGTTTGGAGTGGCTTCGGAAATGGAAGCACCCTGGAAGAGCTATTGTTGAAGCAATTTGTGAATGATTTGAAACGACCGGCCCTTCTGGCGACCTGAAAAAGAATGTTTTCGGTCGCCATTTCAATTTTCAGCCGATGGCTCTGAAAAGTTAAAAAAGGATAGAAGCCGTTGGGGGGAGGCTTGCGAAGCAGCTGAAAAACCACATAAATTTCCACTTTATCAACAGTAGACGGTAAAGGGGGAAAGTACCCCTCTGAACGATCCGGTTTGTTTGCGTACGAAATAGTGAGGAATGAAAAGCCTTACGAATATTTCAAAAAGGACAGGTTCCCCCTGGGTCCTTCCTTGGGGTTCCGGGCCTTCAATCCCAAAAAAAATGGAAACGATTACTGCTATCTTGCCTTTCTTTTTCACCGGCCTGCCAGGCCTGACTGCGGCGGCGCCGCAATTCTCGGCCCAACATCACCACGTTATCCTTCAGGAAGGATGGACGATCGTTTTTTTGTAAGTTTGCTACAGGTACACTAAGGACCAAATATTAGACTTGCTCAGCCGGAAAAAGCCTGAATTGCAAGGGCGTTATCCAATTTCTGAATTGGGTTTATTTGGCTCCTACGCTCGCGGAGACTTCAATGAAAAAAGCGATATTGACATTCTGGTTGATTTTAATGGTCGCATCGGTATCGGTTTTATCAAACTAGCGCACGAATTAGAGGACCTTTTCAAACAAAAAATTGATCTTGTTTCCCGCCGGGCGATCAAGCCCCATTATCTTCCTTTTGTGGAAAATAGCCTGATTCATGTCTGAAAGAGATATCCCGTTATTGCTTCAGGATATTCCTGAAGCCATTGGAAATATAAAAGATTTTACACGAGGTATAACATTTGATATGTACCTGGGTGATCTTAAAACCGTTTTTATCTTGGCATCTGTTTCCTGAATTGTAGCGGAAAATATAATTAACCGCGTGCGGGAAACGGGCATCGACCCGTATGGTTTCCAGGGGCCCAAAAGGGGCCGGTGCAAGGCTGGATGTTCCGGACAGGAATTACCAGGGAACCCCACTGCAATAGCTGGTTCATATGCAGTCTGATGATTCTCTTGACGGGGAGAAAAGAAATTCGCCCGTATTGAAACATCTCCGGGGAAATCAGAATTAAAATTTTTCCTGGGTTTTCAGTCAGGGATACCCCGCTCTTTGCCATCCATTCCTGTTTCGGTGTTCCTTTTCCGATGGCAGAAATCACCTAGGACCGCTTGCTGTAAAACTGGCCAAAACTGGGCAGCTTTTTTTTGTTTCCCCTCCTGAGCAGGCAGGCAGTCATCGCCGCAAATCCGGAAGGAAGGGCCCCGGTCAGAGCGCCCACTACCAGGATCAGCAGGCTGCTGCGGTGGTGAAAAATCAAAATTGACATGCGCACCGATAAAATATGGTCATTCTGAATGTCTCTGAAATAAGCCAGGCTGATCCAAAGCAGGAAAATAGCCAGGAAGGCAACCAGGAATCCCGGAACCGGGTCCCTGGGCCGGGCAAACAAGGCCAGGAAGGAAACGGCAACGGCGCTCCACCAGGGCAGGACCAGGCCCGCCAGGAAGGCCAAAATGGCAATGAACAGGAGCTGACCGATCGATCTCATGGCTTAACGATAATATTGAACCCGGTACTGGATATCCGGATCGTCCGGGTGGTTCCCCTTCATGAAATGCAGCGGGTAATACCTCCCTGCCACCCAGTCCCGGATCATATTTCCATAGAATCTGCTGCCCGGATTCCCGTTTTCCCCTCCCGGAAAGATTCCGACCGCGCGCACCGGGTCAGACATTTGGACGATCATCCTCCAGGACGGTCCATGGGTCCTCTTGGTGGCGTTGACGATATGTTCTCCCCCACCGGTATACAGCCCCTCATAGCTGAAGGCCGCCAGCTTGGTGAGGTGCATGATATTGGTCCCCTGAAAGATACCCCATTGCAATCTCCGGTCCCCTGCCCGGGTCGCCGCTGCCATGGCTTTGTGAAAGGCATCCTGGTCCATGGCCCGGAGTCCACGGATCCGGGGCGGGATGGGGCTGAGAAAATGCAGGCCGGAATCGGCCTGCATCAGCCCAAGGGAGATCCTGTCATCGGGCAGGGGCACCCGGGATGCTGCCTGGGGCAGGTAGCCACTCCAGAGGTCGGCGTAAAGGCTGTCCCACCAGAGCTGGAACAGGGAGGGTCCGGTTTCATAGGGTTCATTGAAGAGATCCCATCCCCGCAGCGAATCCAGCCAGATCTTTTCCCCGGCCTCCAGTCCACCGGTCTGAAGATGGGAAAGCAGGAAGGGAAGGGACGCTGCGGCAAAGGAATTATAAACATCGGTCTGGAGCTTTTCCATGTCATCGATGGTGATATTGTGGAGGGACCGGAGCACCTGGTTGATCCGGCCTCCCCGGTATCCCTTGAAATCACCGCTGTAATAATAAGGATAGGTCGAATCGGTGGGTTGCTGATTGGCGGAGCTGACAAATCCGTCCGCCGGGTTGACGACATGGGGATTTTCACCGTAAGGAATATATCCCTGCCAGTCCCAGGAACTGTCCTGTCCGGGCATCACGAATTTCCCCTGGCCCCTCCACAACAGGGGAAATTTTCCCTGCTCCCAAATCGCGATATGGCCCGCCTTGTCCGCGTAGGCGAAGTTCTGACCCGGGCTCTGGAAATAGCTCAGGGCCTCCAGGAACCCGGGATACCCGGTGGCATGATCCAGCAGGTAAATGCATTTCCCCTCATCGGAGGGATCCATGCCCACCCAGTGTGAAGCCAGGCTCTGCCCCGGGGAGGCCGGGCTGGGAAAACCCGGATCATAGGTCACCGGACCGAATACCGTATAGGCTACTGTATCGGTGAAGGATTGCTGTCCCCGGATCCGGATCTTTTCCGCGCGGAGCTCGGTTTGCTTCCAGCCATTTTTCCAGCGGTACTGTCTGCGGCTCGCATCCCGGAACCGGATGGCAAAATAATCCTTGACATCCCGTTCCGCATTGGTTTCCCCGAATGCGATGGAATCATTGAATCCGATGATCACCCCGGGCGCTCCGGGAAGCGAAACGCCATACACATTCATATTGCCGCAGGAAAGCTGGATCTCATACCAGAGGGAGGGGAGGTTCAGGTCCAGGTGGGGATCATTGCAGAGGATGGGGGCCCCGGACCGCGTTTTCCTGCCGTCCACCGCCCAGTTGTTGCTGCCGTTATCCGGGTCGTGGCGGTCCTCAAAATAAATTCCCGCGGGTCCGGCCTGGGCGATCGGGGCCGGACCCGGCGGAGCTTTCGCAATGGCCCGGGGAGGATCAAAACGGGTACCTTCAGGAACGATGGGGTCCAGGCCGGCAGGGAAATCCGGGTATATTTTCCAAAAGTCCTGGCTGGAGAGGATCCGGAGCGCATTGGTGTTTTCAATGGAATTGACGTCCCCGGTGAGCATGTCCGACATGTACTTTGTCAGCAGGGCGCATTTTAAGGGGGACCAGGGCTCCGGCCGGTACCCCAGCAGCTTGTATTCCAGTGGCAGCTTCCGGTAATCCAGGCTCCCGATCCAGGCGTTCACTCCGGCGGTATAGGCATCCGTGACCATTTTCGACAGGGAATCCTGATCCAGCTCTTCCAGGGCCGCCTCTGCGGCGGTCACCATTCCCTTGCGGCGCTGGAGCCGGTCAAAATTCAGGGCGGCCGGTCCGAGGATCTCCGATACCCTGCCAGCGGCAGCACGCACCTGGAGCTCCATCTGCCAGAGCCTGAATTCCGCAGTGACATAGCCTTCCAAAAAATACAGATCCTTTTCATTGGTGGCGAACAGGTGGGGGACCAGCCGGTCATCAAACCAGACGAAAGCCGAATCAGATAGGCCCGGCAGGCTGACCCGGCCGGAGAAATTCAGGTCCACCGGATCCGCATTTTGCCAGAACCCTTCCTGGGGGCTGAACAGGCGCCCCAGGGGAGGCAGGGAGTTGCTCCACCAGCGACCCAGCAGGATGACCAGGGAAAGCGTCACCAGGCCAGCCAGTACTGCTTGAATCCGGTGGATCATGGAAAGGGCTTGGGAAGCAGGTTGGCCCGAAAAATAAGCAGATAAATCTGTTTTTTCTCATCGGGGCAAAAATCAGGAACCCGGGACGGAGGCCTGAAATTCCCGGAGAGCTGAAGCCAGGCGGTCGAGTTCGGCAGGGTTATTAAAGCTGTGCAGGACGATCCTCAGGCGTTCGGCTCCCCGGGGAACGGTAGGGTAAAGGACCGGACGGACATCCAGACCATTGCGGATCATCCATTCCCCGGCCTGGATGGCCCTTTCGTTTCCGGGAAGCATCACGATCTGGATCGGACCCCTTCCCTCCCCGACCGGAAAGGGGATGGAGGAGGAACGGAGGCGGGAGGCGAGTTCGAATAATCCCTTTCGGTCTGCATCGGCCAGTGGAATTTTGCGGTAGGCGGCAAGTACTGCTGCAATCGCCGCGGGAGGCATCGCCGTAGTAAAAATGAAGGGCCGGGAAAAATTGACCAGGTATTCCACCAGTTCCTCCGAACCCAGCACGATCGCCCCCTGACAACCGAGGGCTTTACCGAAGGTGTGGATGCGGGCGAAGCAGGCAGACTGGATCCCTTCATGCTGGACCAGACCCGCTCCGTTTTTCCCGTATACTCCGGTGGCATGGGCTTCATCCACAATGAGGCGGGCAC
>JANWKA010000155.1 GCA_025451655.1 Chitinophagaceae bacterium
GCGGGATCCTTTGGAGACCTGGAATTGGTTCTGGCCCGGACCAGGGAAGGGCGGGAACAATACAGCCTCCTGGAAAAAGGTGACTTTGAAGGCCTGGGCTCCTGGTTTTTCACCCGTGGAATTCATTCCTGGAAAGAGGGGAACCTGTCCCTGGCTTTTGACCTTGTCCTGTCCGGTCTGATGCGGGCCACCTGCGATTGCCAGCTTGCCGCCCTGGTCCAGGCAGAAAAAGGGCAGCTCCTGGATGTCATGAAGGGAATTCCTTCCTCCCCCGAATCGGATTTCCTCTCTTCAATTGCCCTGGTTTTCCAGGAAAGGGCCCAGGAAGCGTTGGCCAGTATCGACCGGTTTGTTTCCCGTTTCCCCCTTTCAGAACCAGGCCATTATTTCAGGGCCCGGATCCTGGCATCCCTGGGAAATAAAAAGGAGGCCTGGGCGGATTACCAGCAGGCGCTCCGGTTGAATGACAATTCCCGGGTTCGGTACCGTATGGGCCGCTTTGCGGAAAGCAACTCCCTGGGCAGGGCTGGTATCGCGGACCTGATCCGGTCGGTAAACCAGAACCCTTCCAGTCTTTGCGCCCATCGATGGCTCAAGGGAATCGCCGACATCCGGAGGTTCAAGCTCCAGGAAAGGGCCGACCGTTTCCTGGTCCGGCTCTTTAATGAAGGGAAAAACGCAGCATTCCTGGAAGTGATCCGGCTCCTGATACAAAATGGGAAATGCATCTCCCCGGAAGGGGAGCCGGTGTTTGCACCTGTTGCCTTCAGGGATCTGCGTCATGCCCTCAAACATGCCCTGGCGAGGGCCAAAATCCAGTTGGGAAATATTGAGCTCCCATTCGGTGAGGATTGTCCAGCCACCGGGGAATTGCCCGCGATTTGAATTCCATCCGCTGTCTTCCAAAGTCAGAAAAATATAGGGGTATTCTCTCCATATGGTTGAGTAGGGAACCACCCTGCATTGAATTTAAAACCAAAAAGTCAGGATCATTCTCCAGCCCGAAGGAGCCATGCACTATGAATCCAGGTAAAATTCCCCGGATCCAATCAGGGATTCAAATTCCAGTTCGGTCTAATCATTTACCATTCCCCGTTATTTTCATATCGGACATCTCCATCCCCGCCATATTTACACCTGCTCCATACCTCAGTATGTATGCACTATTTAACAGGAAAGCACCCTGACTTACTACTTTCTCGCCAGGGTTTATTCCCGCCAGTATTTCCGCCATGGAATCATCGGCGGGGCCCAATTGTATCCTTCGCATTTCAAACCTGAAGTCCGGCCGCTGTATCCAAACATAATCCTGTGCGGAATTATATATTAGGGATGATTTCGGAATCAAAACCACCGGCTTTTTACCAACGGTCTGCAGATAAACATAAGCCAGCATTCCCGGAGGAATTTTTCTTTCAGGATTTGGAATCGCAATATTTAAAAGATGAACTCTCGAATTTTGCTCCTGGTCAGGATTATTGAAAACAATATGGCCCGGTATTATTTTTCCCCGCCGACCCTCCATTTCTACCCATATTTCCGGGTGTGATGTCAGTAAAGGCAGCTCACTGTCATACAACTCAGCCTGCACCCATAAGGTCTTATTTTGGGCTACATCCATCACAGCATCCCCTACATTCACATAATCGCCTTCTTCCTTCATCTTTTGCGTAAGATAACCGGAAGCTTCGCTGAAAATGGTAACCCGGCCGATTGGCTGCTCCTTTTGTAAATCATCGATTTGTGGTCCGGTAAGCCCCAAACGTGATAATTTTAGCTTCATCGCCTGGATGGTGGCTGTAAAATCCACCGAGGCTGATTTAAAAAGATTCTTTTGCTTCCGGGCGAGCACGTAGTCCTTTTCTGCGGATAACAGATCGGGACTATAGAGATCATATAATTTCTGACCGGGGTGAATCATTTCTCCCGGATTGCGGGCATAAAGTTTTCCAATCCACCCGCTTACGGGGGCGCTGATCACCTGCTGATGTCGGGGATCAAAAATGGTTGCCCCTGTGAGTTCCACCCTGGTAACAAGAGATCCCCATGTTGCCGTATCCGAATGGATACCGCCCAACTGCTGTTCTGCCCTTGAAAGGGTTATTTCTATTATGGAATCCCCTGAATTACTTTTATTGTTTTTATTTTCTATCGGCACCAGGGTCATCCCGCAGATCGGGCATTTGCCTGGGGCATCTTCCCTTACCTGATTATGCATGGGGCAGGTATATACAACCTGATGAAATTTGTTCGCCACCTTTATCGTGCCGACAGTTCCGGAATGCGCTTTTCCCTCATTTTTATTCTTACAGGCTGAAACGGAGAGAAAAACCAAGGTTGCCACACTTACCAGAAAATATCGCCCGTATTGAATTTCCAGTCTCATAATATATTGATTTTTATTGGGTAAAGCTATCGCTATCCACCATAAAGCTGCCGATTTCCGCAATTTTATCGCCCTCCTTTAAGCCGGATATAATTTTAATTTGATCCCCTGTTTGTTCACCAGTGATTACCTCTCTGGAATGGAAAACATGGGGGTATTTCAGATCCTGCACCCATACTACATTGCCCGTGCCCAGGAAATTTACCGCAGAGGCGGGAACGGCCCAACCTTGATTATTTCCCTTTGCCACAATTTGACCCCTGACAAGGGATCCGACCCGCCAGTTATCAGGAAGTCTGTTCAGATATACTCTTACCCGGGTGGTCCTTTCCCCTCCAACCTGGAAAGGGGAAATAAAATTCACCTTGCCGGTAATCATTTGACCTGAATCAGAAGCATCTGATAAAAGCACCAGGTCGCCCTGGCTAATTTCCGCAATATCCTGGTTAAATACATTGAGGATAACCCAGATATGGTCCATATTTTGTACGGAAAAAACCGTTTGCCCGGCATCCACATACATGCCTTCCTGGATTCTTAATAATTCAGGACCCCCGGACTTATTGTCAGAAGATCCATTCCCAGCCTCCATTTTCAGGCTACTGCTACCCCCCATACCAGGAACAACATCACTCATCGGACCATATCCAGGAGCCAGGCCGGAATTTTGTGTTGTCGTTATTTCCCGGGATATTCCCGCATAAGGGCTGTAAATAGTTTCCTCCACCAGGGGCTGGCCGGACTGTATCACCTGTTGTACCTGTTGAGGGTGGATACCGAGATTATAAAGATTTTCCTTTAAAGCGGTAATTATTAAATCATCTTTATCTCTTACTGCCTCCAGGAGATTCCGCTGGACACTAAGCAGTTCCGGGCTGTATAATTTCATTAAGGGTTGACCTTTGTGAATCGGTTGGTTTGCATATTTGACAAACAATTTCTCAATACGGCCCCCCACCCTGCATGCAACCCTATTCCCATCACGTTCATCAAAGCTGGTATAGCCCTCAGCGGTGATGGTATCCCCGGGATTAATCTTCCCGGGACTAATTACCTTAAAATTACCAACGACTGTTTTGGTAACCGGGTCTTCGATGTATCTGAGTGCCGAATCCAATGGAATGACAGTTTCCGGATCTGTTTCGATTTTCACCAATTTCATCCCGCAAATCGGACAATTTCCTGGCTTATCTTCATGTATACGGGAATGCATGGGACAGGTATAATATATCCTGCCATTTGCACCAGTTTCCGGCGTTTTTGAGTGGCAGCCTTCCAGAAATAACCCGGTTACAAGGAATAAAAACAGTAGTCCCTTGCCCAAATCCAGCAATAACCATTTCCTTTTCATGATCATTTAATTTCCATATTAATAATGTTGCATCTCCGTTTCCAGAATCACCTGGTTATGCAACAAATCACCCAGCTTGTCGTAATATTCCATTTTTTTCATAGTAAGATCATCCCAGGCCATAAGGGTCTCGTAAATGTCTCCGGCATTTTCGCTAAAGGCATTCAGGTAAGCCAGGTACGCCTTTGCATAAGAAGGAATCACTTCATCCTTAAAATTCTGAAGATCTTTTCGGGAAGCTTCCAAATTCAGCCAGTCTTTACGGATATTCCCCAGAGTTTGTTGTATCTGGCTATCCTGCATCTTTTTCATTGCCTGGATTTGGTAATTCATCGAACCCACTTCGGATTTATATCCTTTGGAGAACCAGGGAACTATTGGTATGGTCACCATGGCCATCACATTATACATATACATGCCGCTGTTCATCCGCATATTGTCCCAGGCAATACCAAATTGGGGTTTCGCCAGGCTCGATGAAACTTTCTGGTTTAATCGAATGCTGTTGATTTCATCAGTCGTGTGCAGGATATCGGTGCGCCTGGTTTCCACATAAGCGGAATTTACCTGCAAAATATCAAATTGCATTTCCTGAAATTCACTGGATGTATCAATCTGTAAAGGAGCGTCCCCCGGGCGGTCCATCAGGCTGTTCAGAATGGCAACCGCCTGATCAACCATGCTGTTAACTTTGATCCGGTCAGACTGTAATTCACTCAACTTTGCTTTAGCCTTGTAAATATTGGGAAGTACGGCTTTATTATAAGCGAGCCGCCCCTCCGCAATCTGAATGAGCAATTGTAATTGTTTTGCCTGTTCATCCATAATGGTTAGTTTCCTTTCAGCTACCAGGCCTTCGTAAAATGCCATTTTTGCCCGGGCAAAAAGGATATTTTTCATAGTAGCTTTATCATCCTCGTTTTGCGGGGCTAATGACCGGTAATAGGCCACTTCCTTCCTTTGCCTGCTGAAATTGGGAAACATCTGCTGGAGGCGGACCATCAGCATCTCGCGGGCTCCAAACTGCCCAGGGCTACCCAATTTATTCCCGGAGAATGGATATGGGAACTCACTTAATCCAACCCCCGCACGAGGAGCTTCCCACGCCTTTGCCGCCTCTCCCAGGGAATTACTGGACTCGGTTTTCAGGGCATATTGCTGTAATCCGGGATTACAAACCGCAATACTATCTAATATCTGCTGCAGGGTATTTACCTGCTGCGCTTGAGTAACTTGGTGAAATAATAGGAAAATAGAAAGGCCTATTATAACTATCAGTCCTCCTTTCCGGAGGTGAATCC
>JANWKA010000156.1 GCA_025451655.1 Chitinophagaceae bacterium
CATGGCTCCCAACTCCCCCGGACTTCGGTTTCCGGGAAATTTGAGGTGATCCGCTGTACATGGAAAAAACGGATCCGGGGGTAACGGGCCTGGGCAGTATCCGCCTGCCAGTTCACCAGGGTTCTCCAGGAGGCTGAAAATTCCATATTGGACTGACCCGAACACAACCAGTCTTCCCCGACGAGGACGTTATGGATCACCACCCGGCTTCCGGCCCCGTCAACGGTCACCGTGTAAGGTCCCCCGGCTCCCGGGGTTTTCAGGATCAGCCTCCAGTTCGCATAGGAATCTGAAACGGTGCGTTCCGTATCCTGGTTCCAGCTGTCCCAGACCCGAATCCGGGCCCCAGGTCCACCCCAGCCCCAGATCGCTACCGTATCGTTTTGCTGCAGGACCATATTGTCTGAAAGAATATCCGGAAGGCGCAGGTTCTGGGCGCCCAAAACGAGGGGAAGGGCTGCCAGGAAAACTGAAGCGGTAACTGCAAATAATGCCCGTTTCCGGTGATCAGATAATATAGCCATCTTTTTAGAATTTTCAGTATGGATTAATTCCCGGCCAGGCTGTCCTGGAAGAACCGTGCCACGGTTAAGTTAAACAGATCCCGGTGTTCCACGAGGGTGCCGTGGCCAGAATGGGGGAGGATCCATAAAAAGGCTTTGGGTATGCCCCGGAAGATCAGCACCGTATGTTCGGGCCGGATCAGATCATGGTCTCCCCCGATCACCAGCGTTGGACAATGGATCCTGCCCAGGTCCGCGGAAGTGATGTGGGGATGTTCCAGCATCAGGACCTGCAATTTCAAATCATTTTTTACATCCGGAGTCTGTGGCTTCGCCCGGTCCTTCATGGCGTTGTTCAGGATTTCAAGGTAGACCGGAGGTTCGAGCGCTGCACTGTCCGGCGTCAGGTTGGCCCCGGTTTCTGCAAGCCTTCGGACCTTGTCGGGATGGCGGATGGCCAGCAGCAGGCCATCGATCCCCCCGTCGCTCCATCCGATGACATCACAGGAGTCCAGGTGAAGGGAATCCAGCAGTGCGTTCAAATCGTCGGCCATCATGGAATAGCTCAGGGTGTCGGAAAGATCGAGGGATTTCCCCTGGGCCCGGCTGTCTGCAGCAATGACCTCGAAGGATTTCTCAAAATAGGGGATCTGCCCGCCCATGCTTGCGATGGAACCACCGTTGCCATGAATCAGCAACAGGGGCCTTCCATGGCCGTAAATTTCATAGTACATGCTCAGTCCCCGGGTTTGCAGCCAATGGCCCGCAGCGGGGTTATTTCCATAGGATTCCCGGAGGTTGTTTTGTTGCCCGCAACCCACCAAGGCCAAAACCAGAACAACTGCCATCAGGAGAAATTTTTTTTCCATGATTTTCTTTTTAGATCAGGGCCGGAACCGGAACTGGGATTTCGGAAGGCCGGAAGGCATGCTCCATCATGGTCCGGTCGAATTCCTTTTCATTGTTGGCTATAAAAATCGTGGCGACCGTATTTCCGACGAGGTTGGTCAGGGCCCTGGATTCCGACATGAACCGGTCGATCCCAAGGAGTACCGCCAATCCTTCCACCGGTATGATGTGGGTGGCCGTCAGGGTTGAAGCCAGAACAATGAAGCCGCTTCCCGTGACACCTGCGGCCCCTTTGGAGGTGAGCATCAGAATGGCGATGATGGCCAGCTGGTTGCCCAGGCTCAGCGGGATATGGAACACCTGGGCCAGGAAAATGGTCCCCATGGCCATGTAGATCGTGGTCCCGTCCAGGTTGAAGGAATAACCGGTGGGAATGACCAGTCCGACCACCTGGCGGGAACAGCCCATCCGTTCCAGTTTTTCCATGACCTGGGGTAAGACGGACTCCGAGGAAGAGGTCCCCAGGACGATGAGCAGTTCCTGGCGGATATAGCCCAGGACCTTCCAGAGGCTGACCCGGTAATACCTGAGCAGGAAATTCATGAGGGTAAAGATCACCAGGAGCATGGTGCCATATACGGCAATCAGCAATTTCCCCATGGGAAGGAGGGCCCGCCATCCGAACAGGCCGATGGTATAGGCCATGCCCCCGAAAGCCCCGAGGGGCGCCAGTTTCATGATGATATGGAGCACCAGGAAGAAGACCCGGTTCAGTTTTTCGAAAATTCCCACCAGGGAGGACCGGTAGGTTCCTGACCTGGAAACACCGATCCCGAAAAGGATGGAGAAAAGGAGGATCTGGAGAATATCTCCTGTAGCAAAGGCATCTACAAAATTGACCGGGACAATATGGACAAAGAAATCGACCCAGTTCATGTGGATCCCTGCGTTCGCCACGGCCCCCAGTTCTGCCGGGGCGGTCCGCGGCGCGGTAACGCCGGCCCCGGGCCGGACGATGTTGGCCACCAGGACCGCCAGGACCAGAACGAAGGTGGTTACGATCTCAAAATAAAGAATCGCTTTCCCCCCTACCCGGCCCACCTTTTTCAGATCGTCCATCCTTCCGATGCCCAGGACGATGGTGAGAAAAATGATTGGCGCGATCAGCATCCGGATCAGGTTGATGAAGATATCGGCGAGTGGTTTGGCCTTCAGGGCCCAACCCGGGAAAAGGATGCCCACGGCAATTCCCAGGAAGATGGAAACAAGGACCTGAAAGGAAAGGTTGCGGATCAGTTTCAAGGCAGGTATATCGGTGCCCGGACAAGATATTTCTTTTTGCCCAAAAAATTTCCCCCCTCCCATTCCTCAAAGGGAGGGGGGACCAGGAATGACCCAGCTTATTTATCTTTGAACCTCATCCACAGCCTTCTCCCATGTCCGCTCCCATCCGTTCCTGGTTAACAGCCATTGCCGCTATTTGCCTGCTACCCGGTTTTTGCCCGGGGCAGGCCAAGATGCATTCGGATACCCTTTTCTTTGATGATTTCAATGGCCCCTCCCTGGACCGGACGAAATGGAATGTGGAGGTCAACAACCATCCCCCGAATCAGGAACAGGAAGCCTATGTGGATTCCGTGGCCACGGTATATATCAGCCACGGCCCCGAAGCAAGCGGTGCTTCCGGAGGGGTCCTGGTAATCCGCCCCCTTTTCATTCCCGGATTGGCCGATTCAGGCGCCCGGAGGACCGGGCTCATTTCCGGGAGGATCAACACCCGCAACAAGGTGGAATTTATTTACGGGAAAGCCTCGGCCCGGATGAAACTTCCGGCCGGACTGGGGTTCTGGCCCGCATTCTGGATCCTCGGTAACGGGCATTGGCCGGAGACCGGGGAAATTGACGTCATGGAAAACATCGGCGATCCGGGATGGGTAAGTTCTGCCATGCATGGACCGGGCTATCATGGCAATACTCCCCTGGTGCGGAGGGACAGTTTCATGGAGGGGGAAGATGTTACCCAGTGGCATGTTTACCAGGTGGACTGGACCCCGGACAGCCTGGTTTTTTCGGTTGATGACCGTCCCTTTTATACGGTCACCAGGAACATGGTGACCCGCTACGGGCCCTGGGCATTCAATAACATGAAATTCCTGATCCTGAACCTGGCCCTGGGCGGGGGTTATCCCAAAACGGAAGACCAGGTAGTTGCTCCCTATTTTGGCCTGACCCCGGATGCCTTTCAGAAAATCCAAAGCCGCCAGGCAAAAGTCCTGGTCGACTGGGTCCTGGTCACCAGGCTGGCTGGTGCCGGGTGAGGCTTCCCCATTGCCCATCCCTAAAATTTGGTGGCCTTTTTGCGGGGCTGGAAGGGTAAGGATATGAATTCCCCCATAGGAGATATCGATCCACCGGTTTAACGAAATCAAAAACAAATTCCATGAATCTGCTCCAGGAATGCTTTGGACAGGGAAAAGACCTGAATTTCCTCCAGATGGGCTGCAGGGGCTTTGTAATCTTCCTGGTGGCTCTTGCCCTGATCCGGATTGCCGGAAGAAGGTCCTTCGGGATCAGGACCCCGCTGGATAACATCATCATCGTGCTCCTGGGGGCTGTCCTCAGCAGGGCTGCTGTCGGCGCCTCCCCCTTCCTTCCAACCCTGCTCGGCTGCACCATCATTGTCCTGATGCACCGGTTGTTCGGGTATGGGATCGCCCACAATCCATTTCTGGGCCGCATCATCGAGGGGAAAAAGTTCCTGTTGTACCAGGACGGGAAATTCTATCCTGAAAATATGGATAAAGGGCTGGTTTGCGAAGAGGATATCCTGCAGGGTGTCCGGAAAACGGCCCTGACTGAATCCCTGGACCAGATTCAGACGGTCTATATGGAGCGCAACGGGGAAATCACCGCGATCCGGAAGGAGAAGGCCGCCACTGCATAAGGAATCGTGCCCGGAACGGAACTGCCGGAGAATCAGCCGATCCGGACCATCACCTGTTGAACCATCCAGTCACATCGCGACCGGTGAAAACGGTACACATGGTCCCGGATATATCCCTTCAAATGCTGTCTCAGCATGGTCTTTGCCCGGCTCAGGCGAATCTTCACGTTGGAAGGCTCCAGCCCAAGCGCTTCCCCGGTTTCTTTCACGGACATATCCTCAATCTCCCGAAGGATGAAAACCAGCCTGTATCGCTGGGGCAGCCTGGCGATGGCCTGCTCCAGTAAAGCATTCAGTTCCTTGCTCATCAAGCCTCGATCCGGCATTTCCATATTGGGATAATTTTCAACTTCCGGGGAAAATCCGACCAGGCGTTTTTGCCTTTCCCTTCTGATGGAAAGGCATTCGTTAATCATGATCCGGGTCAGCCAGGTTCTGAACGAGGACCGGTTTTCGAATTTTTTCAGGTTCTCATAAGCCCGGATATAGGCCCTTTGCATGGCCTCTTCCACCTCCGGGTCCTGGTTCAGGATGGCCATTCCCACCCTGAAAAGCCGCTGGTTATTACGGCGGACCACAATTTCATACAGCCTCTTTTCCCCGGAAAGGATCCGGGTGATCAGGGATTCGTCGGAAATCAACCCTCCACCTGCCGCAATTTCGATTACCAGGGCCATTTCCATTGGATTGAAAATCCGGGGATTGGTTACAGAAAAAATAAATTGTAACCGCTGATCAAATATTACATCTAATTCCTATAACCAAATTTAATGTTATGGCAGATACCAAGCAAGTTCAAAACGTACTGCGGCTGACCTTTGGGATCATTCCTATTGTGGCAGGCCTGGATAAATTCACCAACCTGCTCACCCATTGGGTCAATTACCTGGGAATGGGCACCCGGGCATTGCTTCCCCTGGATCCCCTGGTTTTCATGAAGGTTGTGGGGATCATTGAAATCGTTGCGGGAATCATTGTCCTGATCCGTCCCAGGGTGGGTGGTTATATCGTGATGGTCTGGCTGATTTGTATCGCGATCCAGCTGATTTTCAACGGGCATTACCTGGATGTAGCGGTCCGCGACCTGGTCATGGCCGTGGGCGCTTTCGCGCTTGCCTCCCTGAGCAAGCCTTCCCTCCAGGCCTCCCTGGGATAGCAATCCCCGGTCTTGTCTTTCATGGCAGGGACAGTCCGGAACAGAGGATGGTCCCGGGCTCGCCCGCCTGGAAGGGTTTTTTGCTGGTCTTATCGCAGTCCGGGGGTTCCAGATTAGAAATGCCAGTCATACCATAGATGGATCATAATCCGAATATTATAATACATTTAGCGGGTCCAAAATCCATCCAGGGTATACCCGCCCATGAAGCTAGCCTGGTTCCTTTCCCTGCCGATCTTTTTGACCGCTTCCGGGGCATTTGCCCAGGACAATTATGAAATCCAGGTGTACGGGTCGGAGACGGTGGCACCTGCTGCCACCATGGTGGAGCTCCACAGCAATTACACCTTCGGCGGAACCACCGAAACCAGTAACGGGGTCCTGCCTACCCATGACATGGACCATGAAACGGTGGAGATCACCCACGGATTTACGGACTGGTTTGAGGTGGGGTTCTATTTTTTCAATGCCATCGGTAACGATCAGCGGACCAGTTATGTGGGAAGTCATATCCGGCCCAGAATCCGGGTTCCTGAACAATGGCATTGGCCAGTTGGGGTCAGCCTGTCCCTGGAGGGAGGTTATCAGAAACCCGCATACAGCGCAGATGACTGGACCCTGGAGATCAGGCCCATCGTGGACAAAACCTGGAACAACCTCTATGTGTCTTTCAATCCTACTTTCGACAAATCCCTCCATGGCCTGAACAGCGCCGCAGGGTTTATTTTTTCCCCCAACCTCAAAATCAGTTATAATGTCACCAGGGTCTGGGCTTTCGGACCGGAATATTACGGATCGTTGGGAAGGCTTTTTGATTTTTTCCCTTACCAGCAGCAACAGCACCAGCTGTTTCTGGTGGCTGACCTCAATTTTTCTCCGGATTGGGAGGTCAATTTTGGATATGGATGGGGGTTTACCCGATCTACCGACAATGCCATCGCCAAGCTGATCCTGGGATACCGTTTCAAATAATGCGGTTCCACCCGCCCGGTTATCCGGGATTGTATTAATTTAAACAGTTTCCTGCCCCTTTTTAACCTGAAAGATCCATGTCGATCCGCACCCCAACCCTATTATTGCTGGGC
>JANWKA010000157.1 GCA_025451655.1 Chitinophagaceae bacterium
CTGGCGCCCGTAGGCATGTTGGGGTAATTCACCCACATCAGTTTGACTTTTTCCAGCCCCCCCTGCCGGGAAAGTTCCTCCAGATCCGGAAACCAGTGGGCGGCTTCGCGCAGGGGATATTCCCTGCACCGGGCCCCGCTGAGCAGGGCCGCCGCACGGTAGGTCGGGTAACCCGGATTGGGAACCAGAACCTCGTCCCCTTCCCCCAGGAAGGCCATGCTGATATGCATGATCCCTTCCTTGGATCCCAAAAGGGGCAGGATCTCGGTTTCCGGATCCAGTCTCACTCCATACCAGTCGCCATAGAATTGGGCAAAGGCCTTTCTCAGGGCGGCGATCCCTTTGTATCCCTGGTATCCATGGCTGGAAGGCAGGGCTGCAGTTGCAGCAAGGCTACCGATCACGGAGGGATGTGGGGCCATATCCGGGCTCCCGATTCCCAGATTGATCACGTCCTTCCCCTCTGCGTTCATCCGGTCAATTTCCCTCAGTTTGCTGGAGAAATAATATTCCTCGATATGGCTGAGCCTGGGTGCGGGCTGGATCATATGGAAGGGTTTAGGATCAATTGGTGGGGCCTTTTTTATAGGTACCAAGGACTTTCAGGCTTTCGGTGAGCGGGGTGATCCTGCGGATCACCCGCTCGAACTGCCCCAGATGATCAAACTCCATATCCGCATGGAAATAGTATTTCCATTCCGAACCCGGAATCGGGAAGGACTGCAGCTTGGTCAGGTTTACCCCCTCTTCAGCGATGCGGGTCAGCACTCCTGCCAGGGCTCCCCTGGTGTTGGGAGTATGAAAATAAATGGAGGATTTATTCGGATCCTTTTCCAGGACCAGGGCCTGGCTCCTCGAAATCACCAGGAAACGGGTATAATTTTTCTTTTCCGTATGCACATTGGGAACCAGGATCTCCAGGTCGAACAGTTCCGCTGCCAGCTTTCCTGCTATGGCAGCGATATGGAGGAGGTTGAGCTGCCTGAGATGATAGGCGCTCAGGGCGGTATCCTCGGTTTCCACCAGCCGGAACCGGCCCTGGGTGGTCAGAAAATCCATGCATTGAAGCAGGGCCATGGGATGGGAGTGCACTTCCCTGATGTCGGAAAGCTTCTGGCCGGGAAGGGCCATCAGGTGCTGGTGGATCTTCAGATAGGTTTCACCCATTATTTGCAATCCCGATTTCTGCAACAGGGTGTAATTGGGCAGGATGCTGCCCGCAATGGAATTTTCAATAGCCATCACCCCATGGTCGGCTTCTTTCCGGTTAACCCGGGAAATCAGTTCCCCGAATGTGGCACAGGGAAATATATCCACCTCCTTTCCGAAATAATTTTGTGCGGCGATCTGGTGGAAACATCCCTGGTATCCCTGTATGGCGATTTTCATCCTGAATTCAATAAAATCCGGTATCCGGTTTCAAAGGATCCATGATCCTTCCAGGAAACCCCGAACCGGGAAAATGTTTTACAAATTCCAGGGTCACCCAAACTAAAGGACATTAAAAAAGCCCCGGGATTTTATCCTGAGGCTCCTACAGATATATTTTTCTTTCAAATGAGCCTCAGACCTTACGGTAGCCGTAAAAATAAAAAGTACCGTATGAGGTATGATGGGCCATGATGAAATCTAAAATTCTGCGGTAAAATTAATAAAAAAATATTATAAACCAAGGTCTATGGGAAAAATTCTAAAGGGAGGGGGGAGGTCCTGAAAAAAGAGAAACCGCTGTTTCGCGAAACAGCGGTTTCAGCACTTGCCTTTGAAGCGATTAGTGCTTGGTGGTGTCAGTGCTCATTTTGGTGGTGTCCATGGACATCTTGCTGGTGTCGGCCGGAGCAGCTGCAGGAGCAGAGGCAGTAGTGTCGGTTACAGCGGTGCTGTCCGAAGTGCTGCTGCTTGTGCCTGAATTACTATGGCAGGCCACGGCGAATAAGCCCAGGGCGAGAGCCAAAATGCTAACCTTTAACGCGTTTTTCATTTTTAAAAGCTTTTAAAATGTGAAGAATATCCTCTTTATCCCGCTTTTTGGGAAAGGTAACCTGCCCGATAAAATCTTTTTTTGGTTACTTTGGGTTACCCGAAAGTCTTTCCGGGATTAAAGTATGAGTACAAGGTCATATCCCAAGGAGGAAATATCTGATTACCAGTTGCTGGAGGGCCTGGCGGCCCATTCCGATGAAGCGCTGGAGCAACTTTATACAGTTTATTACCCCATGACCCTCAACCTCGTACTGACAAATAGCGGATTTGATGCCGATGCCAAGGATATTTTCCAGGAAGCGGTCCTGGTGCTGTATGAAAAATCCAGGGCCGAAGGGTTCGAGTTGCGATGCAAATTGAGAACTTACCTGTATTCCGTTTGCAGGCACCTGTGGCTCAGACGATTAAAGCAAAGGGGAAAAGAATCGGAACTCACTGCTGAACTGGAATCCTCGGTGGAGGTGGGTGCGGATTTGGAAGAGCAGGGATTGCGGGATGAACAATTCCACCATATGAGAACAGCCATGGGCCAGCTCGGTGAACCCTGCAGGACGATCCTGGAGGACTTTTACCTGAACCGGATGAGCATGCTGGAAATTGTGGAAAAGTTCGGATACACCAATGCGGATAACGCCAAGAACCAGAAATATAAATGCCTGATCCGGCTTAAAAAGTTATTTTTTGCCAATTATTCTAAAATTTAGCATGCAGCCATGAATGAGGCGATTCACCTGTTGAACGAGATTGACCGCTACCTGAACGGGGAAATGGACGGGCCTGAGCTGGCTGCCTTTGAGCAATTGCGTCTCCAGGATCCAGGTTTCCGGGCCAAAGTGGACGAACAGCTTGAATTCTGCAAGGTCTTGCGCAGCTATGGCGAACGCAGGGAGCTTCAGGAGAAATTATCCCGGATTGCAGCCCTGATCCCTTCTTCCCGCAGTGAACCGGAAATTCTCCCGGAAATCAAGGTTCCTGCGATCCGGCCGGTGCGGGTCCTTTGGACCTCCATCGCCGCCGCCGCAACCGTTGCCCTGCTGATCGCAGGGGCCAGCCTCTGGTTTTCAGGATATTTCCGGCCCGATGACAGCATCCGGTACCGGGAATTGAAACGGGACCTGGATTATATCAAAAGATCGCAGAATGCGATCATCAACGATATGAAATCCTCCAAGGCTCCAGTCAATCCGGGGAAATTCGGAGGCACCGGATTCATCCTTTCCCAGGACGGATATCTGGCCACCAATTATCATGTGATCGAAAATTCCGATTCGATTTATGTCCAGGATGACCGGGGAAATGCCTACAAGGTCAAACTGGTTTTCCAGGATCCGGCAACGGATCTGGCCATATTGAAGATCCTGGATTCCACTTTCCGGATGCCCGGCCCACCCTATTCCATTGTTACCCGTCCTGCGGACCTGGGAGAGGAAGTCTATACCCTGGGATATCCCAAAGACAATATTGTATACGGCAAAGGATATATCAGCGCGGAAACGGGTTTTCGGGATGATACCAGCTCCTACCAGGTTACCCTCAACGTGAACCCCGGAAACAGCGGAGGGCCGCTCCTGGATAGCCGGGGCGATATTGTCGGGATCGTGAGCGGAAAACAGACCCCTTCGATGGATATCGCCTTCGCCGTGAAATCTTCCTGCCTGGAGCCCCTTCTGGACAGCCTTTCCCAGGAAGATTCCGTGAAATATAATTTCCTTCCTTCCAGATCCGGGATGCTGGCCCATCTGAGCCGCGTGGACCAGATCCGAAAAATGCAGGATTACATTTTTGTGGTGAAGGTCTATAACTGAATCTCCCTCCCTCCGGTTTAAAGTGAGACCCCCCGTTTCCAGGGGATGAAATCATCCTGGCCATGGGCTACCGCCCTGGGAATGATTTCGCCGCTGGCAGCCCGGATCAGGTATTCCAGGATTTCTTCCCCCATTTGGCGGATGGTTTGTTCCCCGGTAATGATTCCTCCGCAGTCCAGATCGATGATATCCGGCATCCGGGCGGCCATGGAATGGTTGGTTGACAACTTGATCGTCGGGCACACCGGATTTCCCGTAGGGGTCCCCAGGCCAGTGGTGAAAAGGATCATCGTGGCTCCGGATGCAGCCTGCCCGGTGGTGGCTTCCACATCATTGCCCGGGGTGCAAACCAGATTGAGCCCGGGACTGCGGACGGGTTCGGCATAGTCCAACACCCCTGTGACTGGCGAAGTTCCTCCTTTCTTCGCGGCACCCAGGGATTTGATGGCATCGGTGATGAGGCCATCCCGGATATTTCCCGGGGAGGGATTTTTTTCAAACCCCGACCCTACCGCCCTCGCAGTGGCCTGGTATTCCTTCATCAGGCGGGTAAATTTTTCCGCCAGTTCATCCCTGGTGCACCGGTCCACCAGGTCCTGCTCGGCGCCGTAAAGTTCCGGAAATTCGGCGAGGAGGACCGATCCTCCCAGGGCAACGATCAGGTCGGCAGCGTATCCAACTGCAGGGTTGGCGGAAATCCCGGAAAATCCGTCCGATCCCCCGCATTTGACCCCCACACAGAGGCTGGAAAGGGGGGCCGGCTTTCTTTCCTGTGTGTTGACCTCTATCAGCCCGGCGAAGGTTTGCAGGATCGCCTGACCGATCATCCTGGTTTGGGTCCCGCTTTCCTGCTGTTCGAAAACCAGCATCGGCTTGTCAAAACGGGGATTGCGCTCCCGGATCTGTTTTTTCAGGATGGAGGTCTGGAGATGCTGGCATCCCAGGCTCAGAACAGTGACCCCGGCCACATTGGGATGGTCGGCATATGCCGCCAGCAATTTGCCCAGGGTTTCCGAATCCTCATAGGAACATCCGCAACCTCCTTCATGGCTCAGGAATTTAATCCCGTCCACCCGGGGGAAAATTCTTCCGGATTCAAAGGTCTCTTCCTGTGCCAGCAACCGGTCCAGGTCCAGGGAATCGAGGGAATTGCCCTGTTTCCAAGCATCGATGAGTCCCCGGGTTTCACGGTGGTATTGCTCCGAAGGCCCATACCCAAGTTCCCGGTTCAGGGCCTCCCGGATGGTGTCCAGGTTCCGGTTCTCACAAAATACGGTGGGGATGAACAACCAGTAATTCATCGTTCCAACCCTCCCGTCGGACCGGTGATAACCCATGAAGGAACGGTCATTCCAGCGGCTGATATCCGGAGGATGCCATTGGTATCCGGGCCTGCGGGAATAATGTTCCCCTGAAGCGTGGCGGATATTTTTAGGGGTGATGATCTCCCCCTCGGCAATGGGGCTGACTGCCTCCCCGGCCAGCACCCCGTACATCAGGATGGCTCCGCCCGGGGGGATCTCCCGTGTCACGAACTTGTGTTTGGCGGGCACGGGTTTGACCAGCCGGATCGTCCTTCCCTGGTGTTCAATGATTTCATCTTTAACCAAATCAATCAGGGCGATCAGGACATTGTCATCGGGATGGATTTGAAGGACTTTTTGCATGGGGTTTCTTCCAGCGGGACCCTCGCAATATAGGAATATTGGAAACCATAAATTCCCGGATAAAACCCGAAACTTTAACCCCGATTCGCCTTTCGTTGCGAAAGGTTACCCCTACAACCGGGTCAAAGGGGCGGTCCCAACTTAAGGGTCCCGTCCGCCAGGTGCGCATTGACTTTGGCGACATGGCCCTCAAAAGGAGAGGGAAGTTCCGGTCTTGTCGGGATGGCAGATTGGGTTTCCAGTTCCACCCGGTAATCCGGCCTGCGGATCTGGGATACCAGCCAGATCCGGGCATCCCCCTGCCACTGGCTGACCCTGGAGTTGCGCTTCAGGGTGAACCCCAGCTGATGGGAACCGGGGTCCCGGAGCACGAAGGAATAGCAGGCCCAAAGACCCTGCTGCATTTGTCGGGTGGCCTTCACCGCCTGGTGATCCACTTCCAGGGCCGCTCCTGGAAAAGGCTTTCCCTTATGGGCCGGGTCCGGGCGCAGGAAAAGGACATAGCGGGCCTGGATATCGGCGGGGCTTAATTCCAGGAATGCAGTGACGGTGCTGTCCCCGAACTGAATCCGGGCCCCGGAATAGGGGCTGTCTTCAATTTGCCGGGGGATCTGTTTCAGGTTCAGCGGCATCTGGTTTCCCTGAACCCGGAGGGCGGTAACCATCCCGGGATTCAGCAGCTGGACCGTGGAATCCACATGCAGCACGTTGAATCCATAGGCGGTCCCAGAGGAGCTGTCCTGGTCATATTCCACCCCGGCCAACAGGGGCCTGGTGGCCCGGGATAGCGGGTAGAGCTCATAAACAGCCGTTTCAAACCCGTCCAGGGGAAGGGTTATCGTGGCTCCGGCGCTGAAGAGGTCGGGTGAGATCCAGTGATCCGGATAGACCCTTTCCAGGACCAGGGTATTGGCCTTCCGGTCCAGTCCCTGGCCCGGATCGAGGGTCAGGGTTATCGATGCGCTACCGATTTCGGGGTTGCGAACGGCGATGATCCCGCTGTCTCCTTTATAATGGACATACCCATAGGTTTGCCCGGCAGTGGGATCTCCACCAATCATGTAAGTCTTATCCAGAACCGGAAAGCGGTCCCGGGCCCAGGAAATGGATTTGCTCAACACCTTCCATTCCGGCGGAGTCAACAGGTCCGGGGAGATATACATTTCATACATTGTTACCCCCCGGGAGAAATACATCACCGCATCGTCAGCGAACCGGTCCAGGGGATCATCATCCCCTCCCAGCCTTTCCAGGTTGCCCTTGATGATCCCGTGGGTCATCATGTTGGAGATCGGGAACCAGGTGTCCTGGTTATGGAGATCGTCATAAAGCACGTAATCCTTATAGGTGATGGCATCGTCCCGTTCGTTGATGGAAGGAACATCGGCGTAGCCATAATCCTCTCCCTGCATCCAGATCTGGTTGGCGTATTTCATCCACCAGGGACTGAGCCAGGTCCCGGAAGTGATATTGAGAAAAGTGGATGGATTTACTGCACGGACCGAGTCACACATGCCGATGAGGCTTTCCAGGGCCGCCCGCCGGGAAAGGTAACCCACCGGGTGCCCGTTTCCAGGCTCGCTGGAAGAAAACTGGATGCCATCCCACTTGAAATAGCCCACCCCCTGGCGGGTATAGTCAGCGGTCCTCTTTTTCAGCAGGGCACTGTACTTCGGGCCGGCAATATCCATCATTTCATCATCCGGGGTGCTGCCTACCGTTTCGTATCCATGGGCTTTCATCCAGTTGATCCTCCGCATGCGGAAGGAATAACCCCCGGTCGGACCGAACCACATGCCCAGGGTGGTTCCGATTTTCCCCAGGGAATCCACAATCGGCCGGACGCCATGTGGGAATGTCGTCCTGCGCATGATCCAGTCCCCGTCATAAACATCCCAACCGTCATCCAGGACAAAGGCATCCAGGTGGATTCCGTACCGGTCCACCATATTGGTTTTGAAAAGGCTGATGATATGCAGGATATTCCTTTCGTTCATCACATGGTCAGGCTGGACCCCCGGATATTCCGGGGAACGCAAGTCATACCAGCTGTTATAGAGGGCGTAGGGACGGTTGGGGGCGACCCGGATATCCGGAAGGTAATTGAAGAACCAATCCTTGATGTAATGATCCGGCGAAAGCCCTTCCACCACCCACTGGCTGCTGACCCAGCTTTGGCGGACCACGGCCCCGATCAGCTCACTGCAATCCAGGTGAAAGGCCTGGTCATTTATCCGGGTGAGATGATTCTCCGCGGCCGGAAATTCAATCCCAAAAAAGACCCCGCCGCCGGAAAGATCCAGCGCACAGGGCTGCCCGAAATCGCCCTTTTTGACAATCCGGTTGGTCTCCCCCTGGCTTTGGGCCGGGGATCCCGCAGGCTGGTAGTTTTCACCGCCTTCGGCCCGGATCATTGCCACCGCTGCTTCCGAGGAATCCGGGGTTTCCTCCACGTCGCCCTGCCTGGACACGAATTCCTCCAGCCAATCCTTGTGAAGAATCGTGTCCCGGACCCCCACCCTTCTTTTGGAATAGAATTTCCCCGGCAATAATTGATATTCCAGTTCGAGATCCACCGTGTTTGCAGGATCCCTGGGCCGGAAATCCAGGTCCAGGGTTTTTCCCCCGGAGGAATCCGGATGGATTTGATATCCGGTATAGCGGTAATCGGACTTGTCCAGGTTCAGCATGAGGTCGCCGTTGAATATCTTGCCCGGTGCGCTCCAATCCGTCCACATCATCCTGAGTGAAAAATTGCCATCGGTGCTCACCGAATGGAAATTTCCGCCATAGGTTTCCAGCCAGCCTTTCCTCCCTTCCAGGATATCCCCGGAAAGCAGGCTGTCGCTGACCAGGACGGACTGGTCCACCAGGCCGTTTTCCAGGATGAAAAGATCATTGGTCCCGGAATGGATGTGGGTGGCCTGCACTTCCTGGGCCATGGAGGGGGAAGGCGCAATGACCAGGACAAACAGCACAGCAGCGGTGAAATTTGCAATTTTCATGACGGGAAAGATTCGTTGGGGCAACGAAGATAGTCAACGACATCTGGTTTTTGGAAGGTCCGACGGTTGAGTCTGCCCTTATCCCGGTCCAAAATTCCCCCTGATTTCCAGGGAAAAATCGGCATGATCTCCCGGGGAAAGGGCCATCAGCCCGATTTTATTGTTGAATGCATCCGGTGCGCCACTCAATGGTTCCAGGGCAATGCTGGTCCGGGAGGGTGGAATATATACATTAAGAAATGGATAACCCGGACCCGGAGTCAGCAGGATGGTAATCCCCCGGTCGCGGTCCTTCAGCCTGCAGGAAGGGTTTGCGGTGCTCCAATCCAGAAGAAAAGACTGGTCCATGGAAAGGCCTCCCACCGGGTCCAGGTGAATGGACGGGCCGGCTGGAAGGATCCGGCCCGTAGGGATCAGATCCGGATCAAATTCCAGCACACCCCTGACCGGAAATTCCAGTTCCAGCTGGTCTGCCCGGGAGCCGGTTCTGAAGTAGGGATGCCATCCGTCCACCAGGGGCATAGGAGCAGATGACTGGTTGGTGATCCGGGTGTAAAGATGCAGCTTGTTGGATCCCGGGAGGTTGTAGCGGACTTCGCAGGTGAATGGGAAGGGGAAACCCGGATCGGCTCCTTCATACTGGTTCAGGAGCGTGGCTTCAGCACCATACTTACCGGCTTTGGTTTCCTGAATTTCAAAAGGGCGGTCATAAAGCAATCCGTGGATCGATTCCCCCCTGCCGTTGCGCTTTTCCAGGTGGAATGTCTTTCCGTCGAATTCATAAACCCCTTCCCGGACCCTGCAAACAAATGGACTCAACTTGGAGCCCCGGTAGCTGTTTTCAATTCCAGCTTCAAGTTCCTCCAGGCTGGAATAGGATTCGATCAGGTCCACCATTTCCCCGGTACCCCGGATCCGGAACCCATGAAGCATGGCCCCGAAATCAGGAAGGATTTCCACCTCACACCCTCCTGAATCATCCCGCAGGATCAGGATCTCCAGACCCTCTTTCCTGACCCTGGAGATTGAAAAAGACATCTTTCCGGTTTACCAATATTTCCAGGGCACCCTTCCTTCCCGGGCCCTTGTTTCAAGGATTATAAATCCGGTCCAGGAATAGATACCGGTCCCGGTGCGGTTCCCGGACCGCATGGGAGTCTACGTCGATATCCATGAATTCATCCAAACCTCCCTTTCCCAGCGGGTTCCAGACCGGCAAACCTTGGCCGTTTGGATTGCCCCTCAGGATGAAATTGGCGAAATAACCTTCGATGGTCCGGGAAACCTTAAAATCCTCCGCGGTCCAGGCGTATACCTTATTATAGCCCAGATTCCCCAGGGCATACTCAATTTCTGAAGAATGGGAAGCCCCTTTCAGGGGTGGGGGCATGCTGCCAGGCCCCTGTTCCTGTTGCTGGTTCGCTTCTCCGGCCTTTGCGGGCCGGGGATGGGAATAATGATAAACATACACCGGCATTTGCCCTGTCTGGTGCTGGAGCTGCGCCCATTTCCAGGTGCTGTAAGCAATGAAACGGTCGCTGGCGAGAGCCGTGGCCGACTGGATGATCTCCTGCTGGCTGGAACCCGGATATAGCTTCAGGGCCTCGTCGGCCTGTTGGGGGAAAATATTTTTCAGACGGGCTGCATAATTAGCGGGGGTAATCTGCCCCTGGATCAGGGCCATATAGGGAATTTCAGCGGAATTCCAGCCCACGAGGAGCGGGACATGAGCCTGTTTGCCCTCCTTAAAGATATCGATAACAGGTTCCGGCAAAAAATACCCGTCAACGACTGCGGTCGTCTGAAATGCCCCACCCTGGGAGGCATCCGCCAGCAGCTGGGTTGCCGGGAGCGCCCTCAGGGAATCCAGGGAATTGACATGAAAACGCCTGGCGAAGGTCACTCCCTTTTGCTCGGCTTCCTTTAAAGGGATCGCGGGAAGGGTGGGGGCGATCATGGCGCCACTCTCCCCGATCGCCCCGGAGATCAGGTTCCTGGAAAGGGGCGAAGCCATCTGGGCCGAAACGGAAATGGAGCCTGCAGATTCCCCGGCAATGGTGATCCGGGCGGGATCCCCCCCAAATGCAGCGATATTTTGTTGTACCCACCGCAGGGCGGCATTCTGGTCCATCAAACCATAATTGCCTGAAGATTGGTGCGGGGATTCCCGGGAAAGCCCCGGGTAGGAGAAAAACCCGAAAATGCCCAAACGGTAATTCACCGTGAGGGTAACCATTCCGAAACGGGCCAGGCTTTCCCCATCATAACGCCCCTCAGACCCGTCCCCGGCAACAAAACCGCCTCCATAAAAATAAACTAGGACCGGAAGTTTCTTCCCGGGTTTCAGGGTCGGAGTCCAGACATTCAGATAGAGGCAGTCCTCGCTCATCCCGTTGGAACGGAATACCATATCCCCAAATAAATTGGATTGCATCGCCCTGGGGCCGAATTGGTCTGCCTGAAGGGTACCCTTCCAGGGTCGGGGAGGCTGGGGATCTTTCCACCTCAGGTCACCCACGGGGGGTTGGGCGAAGGGAATGCCCTTGAAGCTGATGATCCCGGTGGAAGGATTATAAACGCCGTTGACCATACCCTGCCCTGTCCGGGTAAGGGTTGGTATTGATTTTTTTCCGGCCGGGGCCTGGGCCCGGGCCGGACCATTCAGGGAAAGGGCAATCAGGAAAGCCGCTGAAAAAGGGAATTTCATTGCGAACATTTTAATATTTCAAAAGATTGATGCGGAATTTTCAAAAAGTCAGGATGAATGTATCCATTTTCTTCGAAAATCAGGGCCCGGCCCGGAATAAAACGGATCCGGGAGCACTGGGGCAGGGCCCTCAATCTGCTTAAATAGTTTAATTGATGATTTCCAAAACTTAACATATTTATAGAATGAAAATTTGATAACCGCTTTGGGTTAATCCGGAGTATGGTTTTAACTTAGGTTCCCCGTTTGTAAAATTTCCTAAAATCCATGGCATGAAAAAGTTTTTCCTGATTCTGACTGCCCTTGGTCTCACCGCCGGAACCGTACTCGGCCAGGTGGACCTGATGAACAAGGTCATCAATAACAAAAGCACGGATTCCAAATCCGGATTCCAGTTCACCACCGTTGTGAATGCAGAGACGACCCCGGTGGAAGACCAGGCCGCTTCAGGAACCTGCTGGAGCTATTCAACCAATTCTTTTCTGGAATCAGAAATGATCAAGGCGGGTGGGCCTGCGATTCATTTGTCCCCGATATATTCCGCCCGGTGCGCCTATATCGACAAGGCTGAAAATTACGTCCGCATGCACGGGGCGGTGAGCTGGGGCGATGGTGGAGAACCGCATGATGTAGTCAACATGTACGCCAAATACGGGGCCATTCCGGAATCTGTTTATACCGGGCTCCATTATGGCACCGATAAAAATGATTTCGGTGAAATGATGGCCGTATTGAAAGCAATGCTGGATGAGATCATCAAAGCTCCAAACCGCGGCACCCTTTCCCCGGTCTGGAAAGATGCCTTCACCAAAGTGCTGGACACCTACCTGGGAGATGTACCCCCCACCTTTGAATATAATGGAAAGACCTATACCCCAATGACCTTTGCAAAAGACGTGGTGGCCCTCAACCCGGATAATTACGTTGAATTCATTTCCCAGACCAATTCTCCCTACTGGCAGAAAGCCATGATGATGGTGCCGGATAACTGGGAATTCCAGCACGACTGGAACATTCCCCTGGAGGATATGACTTCCATCATCGATTATGCCCTGCAGCACGGTTATACCGTAGCCTGGGGGGCCGACGTAAGCGAACGGTATTTCAGCTGGAAGAACGGAATTGCCTATGTACCCGCTGTAAATCCCCAGGAAATGACAGCCGAGGAACGTTCCGAGATGTTCGACGGACCCAGGCCCGAAATGGATATCACCCCCCAGAATCGCCAGGAAGCCTATGACGATTACCAGACCACCGACGACCACGGGATGCAGATCACCGGGATCGCCAAGGACCAGAACGGGAAGGAATGGTATATCGTAAAGAACTCCTGGGGGACCACCAATGACTACCAGGGTTATCTTTATGTGTCCAAGGATTACGTGAAATACAAGACCACCTCCTTCATGGTCAATAAGGCCGCCCTTCCGGAGGATGTCAAACACAAAATCGGGATTTGACCCTTACAGAAATGACTTTGGGAACACCGGACGGCGGAGCCGTCCGGATGACCTCCGATCCAACGAAACATGCCGGCATTATTTTCTGGTAAAATGGATTCGTACCAAAGACTGGATGTCTCAAGAAGGTTCATGGAGGAACATTTTGGGGAGGCCCTTGGGGTGGACCGGATTGCCCGGGAGGCCCATTATTCCAAATTTCATTTCATCCGCCTGTTCAGGAAGATCTATGGCCTTACCCCCGGCCAGTACCTTACCCGGATCCGGGTGGCCAAGGCAAGGGTTATGCTGGCGGGCGGATGCAGGGTGGGAGATGCCTGTTATGCCGCCGGTTTTACAAGCATCAGTTCCTTTTCCACCCTGTTCCGGACCCTGGAAGGGGCTTCCCCGGGGGCATTCCGCAGAAGGGAGCGGCTCCGCCTGGAGGCCATTGGCCGAAAGTCCCTGAATTTCATCCCCTTTTGTTTCGCCAGGGCTTACGGCGCCCTGGAATAATGGCAATCCGGAAGAAGGATTTTAGCCTGGCCTTTCCTATCCTTGCAGATAAAACCCCGGGATATGATCACCAATCTGTCGCATGTCTGCGTCTATGTCCTCAATCAGGAAAGCGCGGAAGACTTCTACGTCAATAAGCTGGGCTTCCAGATCCATACGGATGCGCCGATGGGCAATGGAATCCGGTGGCTTACCGTCCATCCCAAAGGAAAACCTGAACTGGAAATCACCCTGATTGAAATCAAGGAGGGCATGATGTTCGACCAGGATGCAGCGGAAAAAATGCAGGCCCTGGTTAAAAAGGGGGTTTTCGGCTACGGAGTATTTTCCTGCGACGATATTTATGCCACTTATGAAGAACTCAGGGCCAAAGGAGTGAAGTTCAAAAAAGAACCCAAAAAGGAATTTTACGGAATTGAGGCCGTATTCTCAGATGATTCCGGAAACTGGTATTCCCTCACCCAGCCTGCCTGATCCGGGGCCCATCCTGTTTTACCAGGGGAAGCCTCCCCGGAACCCCAGGGGTATTCATGAACCCGCACTGCTCATAACTTCTTTTAATTTCCATACAGAATGAATTCAACCGCAAAAACGATGAGCAGGAAAAGGGGTTTCCAAATAACCCCTGATTTGGATTCCCTTGAAATGACAATACCTTCAACCTTTCCCTAAGGGTGCTCCCTGAACCAAAATGCCATGGAACCAATTACCCCTGAAAATAACCCTTCCCCTGCTCCGGAATCCGTACCAATTCCCCCCAAAAAGGAGGAACTCAGGGAAGTCATCGCCCGAAGGAACTGGAAGGAGTACCTGGGGGAATCCATATTAATCATCTTCAGTGTCTCGCTGGCCATATTTGTGACTGAAATATTTTCCCAAATCCATGAAAACAGGCAGACCAGGGACGTTTTGCATCAGTTGCGGCTCGAACTGATCAGCAATTATGATGCAGAGCAATCCCAGTACCAATACCACCTCCAGGTCCTGCACAACATTGATTCTGCGTTAAAGGATGAAAATTTCAGGAAACAATTCATCCATAACGGGCAGATCAATCTCTCCGTTATCGCTCCCGAGGGCGTTTTGAAAAATGATCTGAATGATATTGCCTGGCAGGTAGCCCGGCAAAACAATATTTTTTCAAAAATCGACCTGCGAACCTACACGATGCTCACGGATATTTACGACAACCAGCAGCGCATTACCAATTCAGAAGGGGAAATCGGAAAATTATTGCTCTCCTTTGAATCCCGAAAGCCCGAAAACGCCAGGACCACCCTGATCCTGTTGTCGGACAATTATTTTGCCTGGGCGGTTCAAAGGGCCCCGAAATTATTGATGAAGTACAAAAAAGCGATCGATGCCCTGAGCTCCTATTGACCGGTACAAAACCCAGGTTGCTGCACCTTGCAACTGCCGGAAGAAGTCTGGTTTAAATATACCTGCCCACCAGATTTTCAAGCCATTCCTGCCTGCCACTGATCTGCACCGGTGGCCCTGATTTCAGGGCGATTTCCCTCAGGTCCTCCATTTTCAGCTTTCCTTCCTCAAATTCCCTTCCCTTTCCGGAATCGAAAGAGGCATACCGTTGCTGGCGGAATTTCAGGTACCCGGAATTTTGCAGGATGTCCCCGGCGATCAGAAGGGCCCTGGCGAAGGCATCCATGCCCCCGATATGGGCATAAAAAAGATCCACGGGATCGGTGGAATTTCTCCGGACCTTGGCATCGAAATTGATCCCTCCTCCCCCGAACCCGCCCCCTTCCAGGATGACCAGCAGGGCTTCGGTCAGTTCATTCAGGTTCGTGGGAAACTGGTCGGTATCCCATCCGTTCTGGTAGTCCCCCCGGTTGGCGTCGATGCTCCCCAGCAAACCGGCATCCACGGCAACCTGGAGTTCGTGGGTGAAGGTATGACCCGCAAGAGTGGCGTGGTTCACCTCAATATTCAGCTTGAAATCTTGATCCAATCCATAATTTCTAAGAAAACCGATCACCGTGGCCGCATCATAATCATACTGGTGTTTGGTGGGTTCGCAGGGCTTTGGCTCAACGAAAAAGTTTCCCTTGAATCCCTGTTTTCGGGCATAAT
Organism: Chitinophagaceae bacterium; assembly: GCA_025451655.1. Taxonomy (GTDB): domain Bacteria; phylum Bacteroidota; class Bacteroidia; order Chitinophagales; family Chitinophagaceae; genus JANWKA01. The sequence goes on from JANWKA010000157.1 coordinate 15,214, forward strand.
CCCGGGCCATGGAAAGCATCCTGGCCAGGTGTTCCTGTTCCCGCTTCATCTGGGTGTTCAGCAGGGTCATGTAGCCTTCCCTCCCTCCCCAGAAAACATAATTCTCCCCCTCCAGGGCGATGGTGGTGTCCAGTGCATTTTTGATCTGGGTGCCCGCATAGGCGACCACGGAAAAATCCGGATTTGTGGCGGCTCCGTTCATGTACCGGGGATGGGAAAATACGTTTGCGGTGCCCCAAAGCAGTTTCACCCCCGAGGCCTTCTGTTTTTCCTGTGCGTAGCGGGTGATCTGGGCCAGCCTGGTTTCATATCCTACCAGGTCCGGTCCTTCATCCACCAGGTCGATATCGTGGAAACAATAATACGGGATGCCCATTTTGGTGATGAACTCGAAGGCAGCATCCATTTTATCCTTACCCCTTTGAAGTGGATCCGTGCTCCGGTTCCAGGGAAATTCCCTGGTGCCAGGACCAAAAGGATCGCCGCCTGCATTGCAGAAGCTGTGCCAGTAAGCCATCGAAAAACGGAGATGCTCTTTCATGGACTTTCCGGCAACCACCCGGTTTTCGTCGTACCAGCGGAAAGCCAGATCATTATCGGTTTCTTTCCCTTCATAGGGAATGGTACCGATTCCTTTAAAATATTCAGTTGACCCGATCCATGTTTTCATATGATGGTTTTAGAGTTGAAAGATGTTGAGCTTTTTATCCGTATGAGGTTTCTGGTTGGCGCCCGAGGGCTTCTTTCCAGTTTCCATAAATCTGTTTGTAACGGGATGCCAGGGGTGCGGAGGGTTCCAGGAATGAGATCTGTTGCATCCCGTGAAAACTGTCCTCCAGGTTTGAATAAAATCCTGCCCCCACTCCTGCCCCGCGGGCAGCCCCCGCGGCCCCATCCGTATCATACAGTTCCAGGGGCAACCCGGTCACCTGGACGAAAATCTCCCGGAAAACCGGACTCAGAAATAAGTTGGAATGGCCGGCCCGGATCCTGGTGGCCTCCATTCCCGTGCTTTCCAGGATGTCCAGGCCCAATCGGAATGCAAATCCGATCCCTTCCTGTCCGGCCCGCAGTACCTGGCTCAAGCCATGCCGGTTCAGGTCAAGGAAGAGGAGCGAGGCCCCGGGGTTCCTGTTTTCCAGGATCCTTTCCGCGCCGTTTCCGAAAGGAATGCAAAGAAGTCCATCACTTCCAGGCTGGGATTGCGAGGCGATCCGGTTCATCTCGGCATAGGACTTTCCACCCGCGATTTTCCGCATCCAGCTATACAGGATTCCGCAGCCATTAATACACATCAGCATGCCGGTCCGGGTCTGGTCCGGGCGATCCGTTACATGGACAAAGGCGTTGATGCGGGAAAGCAAATCTGGCCGGGGCAGTTCGGTTACCCCATAAATGACCCCGCTGGTTCCGGCCGTGGCAGCCACCTCCCCGGGTTGCAGCACATGAAGGGAGAATGCGTTGTTTGGCTGATCTCCCGCCCGGTAGGAAACCGGGACCCCCGTTTTCAGGCCCAGCAACGCGGCCGCGGATTCCGTTAGCCTTCCCTGAATTGAGAAGGTTGGAATTACCCGGGGAAGCAGGTCTTCCCCGATTCCGTAATATCCCAGCAAATCCGCAGCAACAGACCGGGACGAAAAATCCCAGAAAATGCCCTCGGAAAGGCCGGATACCGTGGTGCAGAATTCCCCGGTCAACTTATAGGCGATATAGTCCCCCGGTAAAAGGATCTTATGAATCTTTTTGAAAGTCTCCGGCTCATGGTTTTTCACCCAGGAAAGTTTGGAGGCCGTAAAATTACCGGGCGCATTGAGGTAATGGTTCAGGCAGAACTCCGGGCCCAGGGCCTCCATGGCCTTCCTTCCTGTTTCCACTGCACGGCTGTCGCACCAAATGATGGCTGGCCTCAGCGGTCTTCCACGGAGATCCACGCATACCAGGCCATGCATCTGGTAGGAAATTCCGATCGCGACCAGGTCCTCCGTTCCGAAATTCCATTTTGCCCGGAGCTTCCGGGTGGCGAGGATCAGTTCCGACCACCATTGGTCGGGGTCCTGCTCCGCCCACCCCGGTTGATCCGATATTATCGGCATCTCCTCCCCGGGTGAAAAAGCGGAAGCCAGGCAAATCCCGGTTTCCCCATCCAGCAAAGCGCACTTCACCGATGAGGACCCGATATCATATCCCAGCAGGAACTTCATTCAGAAACGGCAAAACAAATAAAAGGATGGGTATAAAGGAACAGGGACCAGCAGGCCCAAGCCCTTTTGAATATGGGTGGCTTCTGCAAATATTCAAAAAAAATCCTTCCCTGAGGTTTTTTTTATTGCCGTTCCAGCCAGATCACTCCCCCCTTCATCACGAAAGCCATATTCCGGATGGCGTGAATATCCCTGGACGGGTCCCCGGAAACCGCAACGAGGTCGGCGTAAAGGCCTGCCCGGACCCTTCCTACCGAGGAGCTGATATGGAATACATCCGCATTGACGGAGGTGGCCGATCTCAGAACCGCCACCGGGGTCATGCCATATTCCACCATGGCCTCCATTTCCCGGGCATTGTCCCCGTGGGGAAATACCCCGACATCGCCTCCCATGCAAATGGTGACTCCCGATTCCAAGGCCGCCTTAAAACTCGCACCCTTGGCAACAAGCCTTTCCGTGGGTGGATCGATTCCCTTCCTCCAGCCATTATAGGATGCGATGGCTTCATCCGCTGCGATGGTTGGACAAAGGGCGATGCCATGGTCCTTCATCATCCGGAAAAGCTCCAGCGTGCCATAATCCCCATGTTCGATCGTATTCACTCCTGCAAGTATCGCCCTTCTCATGCCTTCCGGGGTGACCGTGTGAACGGCTACGATCCTGCCGCTGCTGTGGGCCACTTCAACCGCCCTTTGCATTTCTTCTTCCGTGAAGGTGGGCTGGTTGCTTCCATCGGGGCCCCACCGGTAATCCCCATAAAGCTTCACCACATCAGCCCCATGGCCGATCTGGGAACGAACCACCCGGGTGATGTCATCCAGGCCGCTGGCTTCTTCCCCCCCTTGCGGAATTTCCATATCAGTTCTGAAATCGCGGATCCGGGGTCCATAACTTCCGGTGGCTACGATCGCCCGGGTTGCGCAAAGCATCCGGGGTCCCGGAATGACCCCCTTTTCAATGGCCTGCTTCAGGCCCACATCCGCATAGCCCGCCCCTTCGGTTCCCAGGTCCCGTTCCGTAGTGAAGCCCGCCATCAGCGTGCTCCGGGCATGGTTCACGGCCCGGGCGACCCGTTCTGCCAGGGATTCCCGAAGGACCTGGTCATCCCAGGAAGTTTCATTGTAGGGGTGCAAAAACATATGGCCGTGGCCTTCAATCATTCCCGGCATCAGGGTTTTACCCGGAAGCTGGATCACCCGGTATCCCGGGCCGGGCCTGATGGAGGAAGAATCGCCGGCTTGCCGGATCCGGTCTCCGGATACCACCACCCACCATCCGGCATGCATGGTTTCCCCGTCAAAAACCCGGTCCGGTTTCAGGATGAACAGGGTGTCCGGTAAGGCCTGGGCCCGAATGGGGGTCGCGGGGCTCAAAAGGAGTAAGGTGGCAGCCCAAAAGATGTTGCGAATGGAAAGTTGATTCATAGAAGTCGTTTGAAGGTGATTTCAGGAAAGTACCAATTCAGCAAGTTGCCTTCCCAGTTCTGTTCCGATGGCCACTCCCATCCCGGATAAGCGGACCCCGAACACCACGCGGGCCGAATGGCGTTTCAACAAGGGCTGCGGTTTTTGCCCAAAGGCCATGATGCCCGACCATTTGGAAGCGATCCGGAAATTCCTTCCCGGAATCACGATGGTCTTCAGTTTATCAACCAGATCGTTCAGGATACGCTCATTGGGTCCTGTTTCCGTGGTGGTTTCCCCGGTGAAATCCAGCTGTCGCCCTCCCCCGAACAGGACCCTCCCCTGGAGTTCCCGGAAATAATAAAATCCCTTTTCAAAATGATAAACCCCCCGGAAGGGAAGTCCCGGGATCGGGTCCGTCAGGATCACCTGTCCCCTGCCGGGTTTCAGATCCAGGCCGGGGACCAGGGTTTCGGTGAAGGCGTTCGTGCACAGGATCAGCTGACGGGCAGAAAAGACAGGGGCCTCACCATTCCGGGTTTCCCCAAAATAGACTTTCACTTCCCCAGGTTCTTCTTCGAAGGATTTTACGTCACAACCCGTCTTGATCTCCACTCCCCGGGATAGGGCCAGATCGATCAGGGCCCGCATCATCATTCCGGCATGGAGTTCACCCTCAAAGTGATTCCGGATCAGGGCCCGGGTATAGGAAGGGTCGAATCCGAAGTCATGGATCCGGTCATTTTCAACAGAAAATGCGTCACCGCCCAGTATCGGCTTCAAAAGTTCGTTCAGGGTCCCGATCTGGTCCAGCACCGGCAAATGATGTTCGGGAATGAGCTCAAAGCTTCCGTTTTCCCGGTAACCGATCGCCTGGTCCCCAAGCCGGTTGCGAAGGCCCAACAAGCCCCTCCTCCTCCATTCCACGAGGCTCGCTACCTCCGCACTTTCCATGGTTGCCAGGCATTCCACCAGTTCGGTGGGACTCCCGATGCAGGCAAATCCCGCGTTCCGCGTGCTGGCTCCCGCAGGCAAAAAACCCCGTTCCAGGACCAGGACCCGGCAGCCTGGCTTTTTTTCCCGGAGGCTGATCGCAGTGGAAAGCCCGACAATACCTGATCCGACGACTATATGATCATAATGCATCAGGGATTGCTGTTCCCAATAACTGAACATGGCAGGAATTGATCCGGTCAAATTAAAGGGATTTCATGAAATATCTGCCTGGAACGGTGCCTGGAATGCTCCCGGGCCTGAAAACTGCCTTTCTCCGCCTGGGGTCCATCCCAAACCTGGAGGAGCTTTTTTTGCCCTGCAATGGCCTTTGCCCGCCGCCAGGCAGCCCCAAAAACCTTACCTTTACAGGCCTTAAACAGTTCATTTTCATATGCCAGAACCCAGATTCGAATTCGGGATGATCGGCCTCGGGGTCATGGGGCGAAACCTCCTGTTAAATATGGCCGACCATGGTTTCCCGGTCACCGGATATGATCTCGATCCCTCAAAAATTTCAGCCCTTGAATCTGCAGCCAGCCAGGGAACAACCGTAAAAGGATCCAGCTCCCTCCAGGCCATGATGCAATCCCTGAAACCGCCCCGAAGGGTTATGATGCTGGTTCCGGCGGGAAACCCGGTGGATGCGGTTCTCACGGACCTGGCTCCCTTTCTGGAACCGGGGGACATCGTGATCGACGGAGGCAATTCCCATTATACCGATACCTTGAGAAGGGTCAAACAGCTCGAGGACCAATCCATCCACTTCATGGGCATGGGAATTTCCGGTGGGGAGAGCGGGGCCCGGACCGGGCCCAGCATCATGCCCGGAGGGGACCCCAAAGCATGGCAGGACGTAAAACCGATCCTGGAGGCCGTAGCCGCGAAGGTGGGCGGAAGCCCCTGCGTGGCATATATGGGACGGGGTGCAGCAGGCCATTATGTGAAAATGGTGCACAACGGGATCGAATACGCGATCATGCAGCTGATCAGTGAAACCTACCTCCTGCTTCATCAGGGTGGAGGTCTGGATAACGACCGGTTGAGCCGGATTTATTCCGGCTGGAACCAGGGTCCCCTCCAATCCTTCCTGCTGGAAATCACGGCTGAGGTTTTCCTGAAACAGGACGACCTGGGCACCGGGAGGCTGGTGGACCGGGTCTCGGACAAGGCCGGATCCAA
>JANWKA010000158.1 GCA_025451655.1 Chitinophagaceae bacterium
ATATCAGCAACATTTATTCCAGGGAGGAGTTCCGGCATATTTCCCTCATCGCCCCAAAATGCCTGGGAAGCATTTGCGGGCTGGGATTGAAAGGATATGACCTGGGGATTCGCTTCTTTCTGGATACCGTTTCCTGAATTCAGGCTGGATCCTGCTCCTGTTCATCCTCGAGAAGACGGATGTCGATCACATCCGATCCGGCAATCCCTTCGATGGATCCCCCGATATAGGCCGCATTCAACAGGACCTTTTCCAGCTGTTTTTCCCTCGCCTTCCACAATTTTTCCATGGCTTCCCGCTCCCTGCTGATGGATTGTTGCATGACCCGGAACCCTTCCCGGATGGCGTTCCATTGCATGGAGAATTCATTGCTGGTCAGATAACTGTACAGCAATTGCATCTTTTCCCCCCGGTTTTCATGGCTCCTGGACACCTGCTGTACCCGGATCAAACCTTCCCGAAGGGCAACGGTCAGGCTCCTAACTTCCGAAAAGGAACAGATCCAAACCCCCTCCCGGTGATCGAACCGTTCCTCCATTCCCCTGGGCATCGCCTGGCTGACAATGACCGCCATGTCGGCATGGGCCATTTGCATATCCTGTTTCACTTTAGCGATCCAGTCCTTTCCGAAATCCTGGGTTCTTTTGCTTTCAAAAACGATTTTTCCGCATTCCTGCCGCAGGTTGTTGCGAACCAGGAGCAGGCAATCGGCCCCTTTTTTGCCTTTTGCCACTTCGAAAACCTCATCAAATGGAAAACTGGTTTTCAGCAGGGCTTCCAGGGCTAATTCCTGGACTTCTCCCTGGAGTTGCATGGAACCCTGTGCCGCCTTGCGTGCCATTTCCTCGGCCTGATGGGTTTGATCCTCCAGTTTTTTCTGAAGGTCCAGGATTTTGAGCTCGTATTTTTCCCTTTCTTTTTTTATGGTCTGCTCCTCGATTTCCCTCCGGTTCTCCAGCATTTTTTTTTCCATTTCCATTTCAAAATCCTTTTTCTGGGATTCCAGGTCCGTTTTTTCCCGGAGCAGCTCCAATTCCCTTTTCCGGACTTCCTGAAGTTGTCTGCCTTTGGCATCCCGGTCTTCCTCCAGTGCGACCATCCTGCTTTGCAGTGCTTCCCCTGCCTGTTTGGCCGCTTCTGCCTCAATGTCCTTCCGGGCCTCCCGGATCCTTGCTGCGACCAGGGCCTCCTGCTCCAACCGCTGCTGCCCCAGCAGTTCCTTTTCCCGGGCAACCTGGAGCTGTTCCAGGGTGAGATTTTCCTTCAGTTTGTTCCACTCGGAACTTAATTTCTGACGGAGTTCCTTTTCAATTTCCCCGGCCAGGATATCCTCAACGACGATCCTGGTATGACACTGCGGACAGGAGATCTCCCTTGACATGGATTTGGATTTTCCCGCAAGCAGAATCCGGCGGGTTGGTGAGGAGGTATGTGGATAAAGATAAGCATTGGTTCAGTATCTGAAAAAGCGGGAACCCCGGCCAGGGCTTCAGGAAATTTGCGGACAGGGAAAAATGGGGGAGATGGGGAATGCCCTGTTCCTCCAGGAGTCCCTGGAATCCCCCTGGGGTGAAATGACCCATTTGCCCACTGCTCGCCAGGCATCAAGGGTAATGCGCTGAAAAGCAATCATATTTATAATTTTAAAAATATAATTAAATATGTATAATATTGATTATCAATTAATATCGAAAGTTATTCACAATTTTGTTCTAATTCATTTTCCTACTCCTAAAAGATTAGTTGAATTATCTGAATCCATTATAATTTTAATACCAGATGAAAAGGCTCGGCAAGAGGGAAGAACAACTCATGATGGCGGTCTGGCATCTGCGAAAGGCTTTTGTGAAGGACATCATTGCCTGGCTTCCGGATCCCAAGCCCCATTATAATTCGGTGGCGACCATGATGGGAATCCTGGAAAAGAAGGGTTTTGCTTCCCATGAATCTCTGGGGGGAACCTACCGGTACTATGCAGTGATTACCGAAACGGATTATGTGGATCGGGTATTCTCGGAACTCGCTCTGCATTTTTTCAAAGACTCCTATCTGGAAATGATGGGCTATTTGGCCCGGAGACAGAATATGACCCGTGAAGGACTGGAAGCCCTCCTGGACCATTTGAAGGGGGAATACTTGTGATGCTCCGGTCCGGGATGGGAATCGGGGCCGGTAACTGTTTTGGGGTTGGTTATTCCAGGATCCCTGAAAAAGAAGAATCCCGCCATTTGCTGATCTGACCGAACATGGTCCTGAAGCAGGACCATTCCGTTTCGGCCTGCTCCTGATGCAGGGTATCGGGAAGGGTGCCGTAAAAACCGCGCAGGAAAATGTCGGGCCTGGACCAGACCGTCTGCATGACCCCCAGAAAACGTGCGGACATCTCAGGGGTAGATTCTTCCCTGAAATGGATCATGTCCCTGGTTTGAATCAGGGCGGCGGAGGGATTTCTCCAGGGGCAGGTGATCACCTGGAATCCTTTCATCGCGAAATAAGCCGCAGTCTTGTCAGGCCTGTCGTAATGCCAATCGCAAATGACTATATCCTGCGGAATCCGGTCGATTGCAGGATAGGTATCGTTGTAGCTTGCCTCCCATTCCCCAAGCCCCGTGGTTTTTCCGTCCAGGAACCGGTCACCCCACATCCACATTTGTCTGCCTTTCAGGGCCAGATGATCATGGATTCTTCTGACCTCATCTGCGAACAATTGGGCTTTATCCCTTCCTCCGCAACGGGGGCACCGGTCTTCCCCTATAAAAAAGACCTCATCCATCCCGGCATGAAAGGCATCCGCATCGAAAGCGTCGCAGATTTCGTCAATCACATCAAACAAAATCTTATGGAGGCCCGGAGCCAGGGGGCAATAGCTCTTGCAGTATAACTGGTCCGGATTGGGCCATTGGTAATGCTGTGGCATGGTGATCCAGGGGGTCTCATCGAACTGGGGATAGACTTGCAGCAATTTGTTGAGCCGGTTGGCCCAGGACTGGTGTCCCAGCATATCCATTGAAGGGATGAGGCGGATATGATCGCCTTGACATTCCAGGACGATTCTTTTTACGTCCTTTCGGGAGAGGGCAAAACTATCCACCAACTCCGGATGGGTTTTGAACTGGTAGCGGTAATCGATCTGGATGACCAGGGTATTGACTTGCCTGGGAGCGAGTTCTTCATGGATGAACCGGATAAAAGTGTCCAGCTCTGCCGGCCTGGGTGCGGCTATGAAAAAGCCGCGGACTGGAAGGATGCTGTCCAGCTTTCCCTGGGCAGCACCGGGTCGGGAAAATATCAGGAGGCCTGCTCCAAAAGCGAGGGACCTCAAATTTCTGAATGTCATAGCTGATCATTTTAGGTCTGAATCCCCGATCCATCCTCCATGGAATCCAAAAGTATTAATTTGGGTAAAAGCCGGGCAACTTTTCCCCAGGCGGCTGCAGGGAAAGGATATCCAGGTTCCAAAACTAACTCATCATGAAAACTTTTTTTGGATTCATTCGTTTTTGCCCCGGGCTCCTGATTTTATTGTTTTCCTCTGGATATGCCACCTCGCAGCCCCGGTTGACTGGCTGGCCTTTCGATACCCGGTCCGTGGTCATGGCAAGGCATGGAATGGCTTGCACCAGTAACCCGCTCGCCACCATGGCAGCCATCGGGATCCTGGGGAGGGGTGGGACCGCAGTGGATGCCGCCATTGCAGCCAATGCGGTGCTCGGGGTCACTGACCCTGAAATGAATGGCATTGGCGGGGATTTGTTCGCCATCGTTTATGATGCCAGAACCCATCACCTTTACGGGCTGAACGGATCGGGCCATTCCCCCTATGGCCTTACCCTGGAAATGCTCCTACAAAAGGGGCTGAAGCAAATTCCTGTCCGGGGGGCTTTGCCGGTCTCAGTGCCCGGATGTGTGGACGGATGGTTTACCCTGCATGGCCGGTTTGGCAAATTACCGATGAAGGAGGTCCTGCAACCGGCTATCCAATATGCCCGCGAGGGAATTCCGCTGGAAGATGAGGCGGCATATTATTGGAAAGACCTGGAAAAAAAATTCTCCACCTATCCAAACATAGCTGCAGTCTACCTGCCGAACGGGAAGGCCCCGGGGTGGGGTGAATTATTCCGCAATCCCCAATTGGCCAATACCCTGCAAAAAATCGCATCGGAGGGAAAGGAGGTTTTCTACCAGGGAGAGATCGCCCGCCGCATCGTTTCTTTTATTCAGAAGGAGGGAGGATATCTTTCCCTTAAAGACCTGGAGGATCATCATTCCGAATGGGTGGACCCGGTTTCGACCACATACCGGGGCTACCGGGTCTGGGAACTTCCACCCAACAGCCAGGGCATCGCGGTGCTGCAAATGCTCAACCTCCTGGAAGGTTTCGATTTTACCCATATTCCCTTTGGAAGCCCGGAGCATATTCACCTTTTTGTAGAGGCGAAGAAGCTGGCCTATGAGGATCGCGCCAAATATTATGCGGACATGGATTTTGCCAAAGTGCCGGTTCGGGAACTGATTTCAAAGGCCTACGCAGACCAAAGAAGGCAACTGATCAGCATGGATACGGCCTCAACCAATGACCAGGCTGGTTCGGATTCCCTGTTGAATGCGGGAGAAACGGTATACCTCACTGTTGCAGACGATTCTGGCAATATGGTGTCCCTGATTCAGAGTAATTTTCAGGAATGGGGCTCGGCCATGGTACCCGACAGCCTGGGTTTCGTCCTCCAGGACCGGGGGCAATTGTTCTCCCTGAAACCCGGCCAGAATAACACCTATGCTCCGCATAAACGTCCGTTCCATACCATTATTCCCGCCTTTGTCACCAGGAATGACCAGCCATTCATGAGCTTCGGGGTCATGGGAGGGGGATTTCAACCTCTGGGACAGGTCCAGGTTCTGATGAACATCATCGATTTCGGCATGAATATCCAGCAGGCCGGGGATGCTCCGCGAATTGATCACCAGGGGTCCTCCGAGCCCACGGGCCAGCCCCGCAGGGGCGGTGGGGAGATTTTCCTTGAACCCGGATTTCCATTCACCACCGTCCGGGCCCTGATCCAGATGGGCCACCGGGTGGGATATGAACCTCCTGGAAATTTTGGCGGATACCAATGCATCAGGGTGGATCCGGTGAATAAAATTTATTACGGAGCTTCTGACCCCCGAAAGGACGGTATGGCGGCAGGATTTTGAATTGATATCAGAAAATCAGGCGGGATTCATCCCTGAAACTTCATTCATACCATAGGGTTTCTCCAATCCTTCAAAAGGAGCCAGTAACATAATTTAATATTTGCATATAAAATAAAAATATGCTATTTTATTTGGATAATTACTAATATAATTAGTAATTTGGTATGGTAATTCCTCCCATTCTCCAAATCCTTTCCTCTGGATCCTGAAAATCTTTTTTATGAGGAGAAAGAATGATATTTTATGGAAAGGGATACTTGATGATGTCTTCGATGATCTTTTGAAATTCATCTTCCCCGAAGCAAACCGGATATTCGACTTCAGAAAGAAATTCGAATTTTTGGATAAGGAGTTGAATGAATTAAATCCTCAACCGGATAAAAGACCGGACACCCGTCATGTTGATAAACCGGTGAAAGTTTCCAGGCTGGACGGTGGGGACGAATGGATATTGGTCCATATTGAGATCCAGGGACAAAGGGATGATATGTTTCCGCTTCGAATGTTCAGGTATTTTTACCGGATTTTTGACCGGTATCAAAAACCGGTGACTGCCCTGGCTATCTTTACCGGTCCAGAGACGGGGAATATTCCTTCCAGTTTTGGATATTCCATTCTGGGTACCCATCTGGAATACCAATATAATATTTTCAGAATCATGGATCATACCCAGGATGAACTGGAAAAGAGTGACAACCTTTTTGCTGTAGTTGTACTGGCTGCAAAGGAGGCCCTTTTGGCGGGAAAGATCCCTGAGGATGAATTGGTGAAACACAAAATCGGGGTTGCTAAATTGTTATTGGGAAAAAGAACAAAAAACCGCCGGAAAATTAAAGCAATTTTATC
>JANWKA010000159.1 GCA_025451655.1 Chitinophagaceae bacterium
AACAGCTCGCGCTGGAAAAGGGCAAGGACCTGGTCCGCTACAAATCCGAGATCGAAAACCTTCTGAACCAGGAGATCATCGGCAGGTATTACCTGTTGCCGGGAAGGATTGCCAGAAGCTTATCCTTTGACCCGGAAGTGATCCGGGCCAGGTCGATTTTGGGGGATACCTCCGAGTACCAGGGGATCATTTCCGGAAGGATCACCGAACCCGCGCCGGTGGAGGATTCGGCAGACTGATTTCAAGACGCCGCCACTCGGGAATCCGGACTACCTGCTGCTGAAACCATATTGAAGTCCGAGGGCCAGGTCGGAGGTTCTGATGGTCCCTCCCTCTACTGGATTTTTGTTGGCCGGAATGAGCCCCAGGACAACCCGCAAATCCAGTGAAACCCCCCGGGTGGCCCCGCTCCCGATTTGATAACCCACCCCAAGTGCCCAGCACGGATTTACGGCATGATAATATCCCCTGATATTATCCGTGGTCCCGTTAAAATTTTCCCGGGAGGAAAGCAAATAATTGAACTGAGGCCCGGTTTCGACATACTCCCCCGATACCACCCTGTACCTGACCAGGACCGGAAGTTCCAGGTTTCCTGTTGTGATATGCCCCGATCCCAAACCCCCAGGGAGCATCTCACCCGTGCCTTCCTGGGAATAATACAAATCCACCTGGACACTCAGTGAACCGGATATTGAGTCCCTGGCAAATAATCCAAGGAAGAATCCGATCCTGGATGTTGTGGTATAACTCTTTTTGGAAAAGGATTCCCTGGATAGGTTCAGTCCCGCCTTGGGTCCAAAGTTGAATTGGGCACTGGCAGGGATTGCGGACAATCCCAGGGCCAAAAAAAACAGGAGTTTCCTTTTCATGAATTTTTCAATGTTTTTTGGACCATGACCATGATGAAGAAATCCCATCCACAACCTCATTGGAGCCGCCAAAATATAAAAAAATCAAGATTTAATTTCCAGGGGGGTATAAACCGGGAAACCAGGTTTGTTATATAATTTTCCCCTTTCCCCTGATGCCCCATATCAACTCTATCAAAATTCCTCAACCTCCACCGGGACCTTACCCGGGATGCCCCCTATATTTCCAGGTTATCAGTTGTTATTGGTTTATTCTGGAAGGAAGGATGGTGGACCGGAAAAGAGCAGGGCCCTTGAGGGCCCCGCCAAATCAACCATGAAATCCTGCCTCGGAAGACATTTAATGACCGATTAAAATAAGATTAAAATATCGATTGATCTAATCCCCCCTTCCAAAGGAGGTCCATGAATCCGGGAAAGAACATTGCCTACCGGTGATTTGCCGGTTCAGCAACCCTTCCCTGCTTGCCCAATCGCCGGATAATGGATGACCCTGGAATTCACCGAAGCGCCTGATCATTCACCCAGACCGAATAGCTTCTGGGAGGAACCTCGAGATAAACCGTGCCGGTGGAACCAACCTTTGTAGTGTGAAAATCCGACTGCCCAAGGACATCGAAAAATTCCGTTCCGGGCCTGATGGCCCCGGAATGGGAATCAATCAGCTGGGTCAGTTTAAGGGTATCAGAAGCGAAATTGATCGCCACCAGGACATCCTTTCCAGAAGGGCCGCCGCTGATCTGGTAAACCAGCGTGCTGGAGGGGCCTGCTCCTGCACCATACGACGTGGGAGCATTCAGAAAGGATGAACCTGCCTGGTCCAGGTATTCCACCCTGGATGAATTAAAAATATATTTCCTATTCAGGGCAATCAGGGTATCGATGGCCGGTTTGAGAAAGACTGTAGGGTAATTGGGAAGGGGGGTACCGAAATAATCCGGATAGAATACGCAGGGGACCCCTATGGAATTATCGGTAAGGATATAGGCATAGGCCAGCACCGGGTTATTCTGGACGGGATCCCCGGGATCGCGCAGGTCATGGTTGTTCACGAAGGTGACCGCGTTCAGGGGGCTTCCTCCATTATGGGCAATCCCCGTCGTATATAAGGTCCTCACATCATCGCCGGCCTGATCGCAGGCATTCTTCAGCGCCCGGCGCATCGGAAAATCAAATGCCCGGACATGGATTGCCGCCAGGGCACCCGGAGACATCCCGGATTCCACCGCCCGGATCCAGGACGTAATATCCGTTACGGTATAGTCGAAATACTCTCCGACCACCAGTCCCGGATCCATATGGTGGGCGTTGAGATCCGTCATCAGGCGGCTTACGAAAACGGGACTGAAAGCCAGCACATCATCCATCCGCAGACCCCGGATACCAACGGAGGTCCAGAGCCATTCGGTCCAGGTGATCAGGGTGTCCCTGGTAGGTGGATAGGTTTGGTCATAATCGTAAAAGAAGGTGGGGTAATCCCAGTTCAGCCCCAGGTAACTGCAATCGATCCCGTTGGGGTGGAAATTCAGGAAATTGACCTCCCCTCTCCCGCTGGCCAAATGGGTGAAATCCGTATAGGTCTGGAGGGACATTTGTGCAGTTACATCCCGGGAGGCGTTGTTGATGATCCGGTAGATTCTGTGGTCAGCATATTGCCCGTTCCGGTTGGCGATGGAGATATATAAATAATCTCCCGCAGAATTGAAGTCCCCGGGGCCGATATGGATATGATATTCATCCGTGAAACAACCCCCGGAGTCAAGCCCTCCATCCGGGGTGGACCCGTTCATGGTCACCCCAAGAGGTACGGTATTATCCGGTTGCCCGCAATCGGATCCCCCATCCGGCCTGACCTGCTCCAGCACCGGCTGGTTCTGGTAACCGGCCGTATTGGTCCATGCATAAAAGCTGTAAGGCTTATTGAAAAACCTGCTGCTTTGGGAGACGGAACTCAGCCTGATGTAATAATCCCCCGCGCCGTTCCCCGAGCTTCCCCCCAGGGGCAGGATATAACGGAACCGGTCCGAGGGGTAGGGATTGTAATTGGGATCTTTGTAAAGAGGACCAGCGGGGCAGGAAGCTGTATAGGCGCTGTCCACATAGGCCTGGACTGCCGGGTTGTTTTCCGGAAGGCCTCCGTTGCGGTGGTTATAGATTACATCCGCGATTGCGTGGATATGGTTGGTGTTGAAGGCTTTGATCAGATGGGCCACATCCTGGTCCGAACCAAAACCGGTGGGCCCAAGGCCATATCCCCCCAGGTCATAGAGATCATAGGGATCGTAACCATTGGAGGAAGTTCCGGAGCTGGCCCTGGAGAAAGGAGGAAGCCAGATATAGGTGAACCCGGCCCGGGAAAGGATGGGAGCTTTGGAACTGATGGTATCGGCCCAGTCGGCCTGGTTGACGGTTCTTGGGAAGTTCCAGTAGAACCCCTGCATGATGAAATCCTGGCCCCGCGCACTCCAGGCAGCCAGCATCAACACCAATCCAGCCCGGGCCGCTTTTGATCCTGATTTGAACATGGCATCCCCTTTTCCTTTAAAGCAATGGCTTCCAGAAGGAAGCCATTGCCTAAACCACATGAATAAACCTTATGCTTAATCCTCTTTGATACGATAGGTATAATTACCCGCTGAACTCAGGTCCAGGGTTATGGTGTAGGTCCCGCTTCCTGCGGGAGGCACGGGGATATTGCTGCCGTTGAGGTCCAGGCCGCCGTTATCGAAACCATAATTGATGGTCCATGCGTCGTTTGCCCTGAACTTGAAGGATCCAGTGCTGACCAGGGCAACGGTAACAGTCCAGGTATTGGTATTGGGATCATAGGTCATCGGGGTATCCGTATTCCATCCCCCGGGTGTGGCATCACCGATTACGCCCCAGGTGGTGATCAGCGAGGCAGTCCAGACAGCCGGGGTGGGGTTCAGGTCGGCATGCATCAGGTAGTATCCGCCGCCGGGTACAAAAAGGTTGCCACCCGCGGAAAGGCTCATGGTGCCGGAAGTAACCCCGCCGTTGGTCGTGCCGCTTAAATACCCATAGCTGTTGGTCCAGGTCGGGGCGGGGGTCAGTTTAAACTGGTAGGTCCCCCCGGACGGAATATTGACATAACCCTCATAGACATTATTGGCATGGACGGAGGCGAGCGTTGGAGCCGTGGCCGGATTCCAGCCCTGGTAATCCCCCGGCATCCACAGGGAAGGATAAATGATGACGATCTTGAAGGGGGTCACCGTAAGCATAAAGGTGTTGGAATATACCGTAGGGATCGTGGAGGAACCCGAGGAAACGCCATTCTGCAGCACATCAGCCTTCACCCGGACCGCAACCTGGCTTGCAGAATTGGCAGGTAACCCGAGCGTCTGGTATGCGAGCAGGTTGAAGGTCTGGGTTTGGTAAGCCAGTTGCAGCGCATTGACTCCCACGGTCACATCGGTAGCGTTCTTGAAACTGTCCGAAGGAGTGTCGAACTGGAGCGTATAGGTCACATCCGCATTATAGCCATATTTGACGGCGGGCCAGGTGAAACTCACCGCAGTCTCCGTGTCCTTGGTGCTGTCCAGCACCAGGGTGGAGGCGGAAGCGGTTAGCTGGGTGGTGCCTCCGGGGGTAAGGACCGATTTAACCTCATCCTTCTGGCAGGATGCCAGAAAAGCGGTCACGCCCACAGCCGCGATCATGAGTTTGCCAAAATTAGGTGTCATAACTAGTGATTTAATACTTTTCGAAGTTTGGATCAATTATAACCCTGGTTTTGCTTCAGATTCGGATTGACCAGCATGTCCGTGGCAGAAATCGGGTACAGGTTCAGGTGCGCATCTACAGCGGTACCCCCGGCAACCCCACCTTTATAGGGCCACAGGTACGTGCCCGTGGTAAATTCATTGAAACGGACCAGGTCCGTCCTGCGTACCCCTTCCCAGTAAAGCTCCCGGCCGCGTTCATCCAGGATAAAGCCCAGGTTCAATTGCCCGGCAGTGATATCTCCGGCAGGACCTCCGTAGGCTCTTTCCCGGAGGGCGTTGACATATTGAAGAGCAGTGGCCATATCTCCCCCGGTTCCTCCTCTCAGCACGGCCTCAGCATAATCCAGGTAGATCTCCCCAAGTCGGAACAGGGGGAAATCGGTATCCACAAATTCATGGGTGGGGTCCAATCCCGGCTTTCCGGTGGAGCTGATGTTCTTCCATTTGGTGATCGCATAACCATCCCCGAAATTTCCAATGGTTTTGATCTGCTCGGTCTGGCCATTGGTAAAGAACATAGCCCGGTGATCCGTATTACCGGAAGGATCAGGAAACAGGTTGACGAAGGCCGAAGTGGTCCGGATCCCTCCCCAGCCACCGCCTGCGGCGATGCCGAACTGGGTGGGGTCCATATTGCCCCCGATTTCCGCATGCACCAGGAAGGTGGTGTTGCCATAAGATTGCGAGGTCACTCCGTTCGCCCTCAGGGGAAAGATGATTTCATGGGTTGCCTCATTATCCGTCTCGAACAGCTGGGAATAGTTTGTGGCCAGCTGGTAGGCGCCGGAAGAGATGATTTTGTTGCAATAGGTGATACAGTCTGAGGAATGGTCCGTGCCCGTATATACCGTGGCATTCAGATAGAGCCGGGCCAAAAGGGCCCAGTCGGCTCCCTGGTCAGCCCTTCCGTATTCATTCTGGCCGGGAGCGGGAAGGAGGGTCTGAATGGAAAGCAGTTCGGAATCCACGAAATTAAACAGGTTGGTCCTGGAAATCTGAACCGGGAAGAAATCACCTACCGGATCCTTTTCCGTGGTAAACGGCACGCTTCCGAAAAGGTCGATGGCAGTCCAGTAAGCGAAGGCTCTCAGGAACCTCGCCTCGGCACGGTATTCAGTCACATTGGTTTTGTCTGATGCCGAAAACCCGGATCCCAGGGTCTGGGTCTCTCTCAAAAATTCATTGCAGGCTGCGGTCTCGAAGAAGATCCGGTCATACATGAGCTGGTCGAAGTAGCCATTCGGAGTCCAGTCCATCGAATGGTAGTTCTGGAGATCATGGTCATTCCAGCCGATTACCGCCTCGTCTGTGGGAAGTTCTTCCGTCTCCCAGAAATTGCGAAGAAATACATTGGAACCCACGTCCGAGGTGTTGATATCGGGAAAGGCTGCAACGTCCTGTCCGCTGAGGGTGAGCCCGGCATATAATTTGGCCAGAGCATTCTTCACCCCGGCAGGAGTGCTATAGACCACCTTGGAGGTGGTTTGCACAATAGGCTGCCGGTTCAGGTCCTTGGTGCAGGAGCCCAAAAGGAGGACCAGCGCACCGGAAGCTATGAAGGGAAGGCTGAGGTTCGGTTTCATACTGTATGAAATTTAATAAGATTAAAGATCTGCGTTGAGTCCGATGGAATAGATCCTCGGCCTGGGGTACACATTATTGTCAATGCCTCCCATGATCGTCCCTGATTGGCCCCCGGAAATTTCAGGATCCAGGCCGGTGTACTTCGTGATCACAAACACATTCTGTACCATGGCCGTCAAACGCAGGGAAACCTTGTGGGCGATCACCTTTCCAAAATTATAACCAATATTGATGTTGTCCATCCTCAGGAAGGAAGCGTTTTCCACGTAATAGTCGGAATAATACTGGCTGTTGACAAAACCGCTTTTCAGATAATCGTTATCGATATTGGCGATGAAGGAAGAATTGGAAGTGATTCCGTTGAGGGTACCTCCAGCCCTTACGTTATTATACAGATAATTGCCGATGCTTCCGTGCATGGACAAACCGAAGCTCCAATGGTTGACATCCAGGGAGGTTGAGAATCCCAGGGTGACAGGGGGATTCGGGGATTTGTACCGGTAGAACAAATTACTGGCATTGTGGTTCACATCGTCATATACCCCTTCAATGGGTTTTCCGTTCTTGTCATATACCTGTTTATATACGTAAAAAGCGTCCACAGGGTAGCCTACGGAAATAATTTCGACGGTATTACCCGTCCCTCCCCCGATCCCCCCGGTCAGGATCCCCGCGGAGGTATCCGTGGCCACTTTGGTCAGTTTGGTGACCTGGTTCTGGTTATAGGTGATGTTGAACCCCAGGTTCCAGGTCAGGTTCCTGTTCTGGACCGGAATGGCATTGATGGCGAATTCAATCCCCTTATTGGTCATGTTGCCCACATTGGTAACCACGTGATTGCTCAGGTTGGCTCCCTGGGGGGTGGGGATATCCACGATCAGGTTGGTCGTAAGCTTGCTGTAATAATCGATTGACCCATTGATCCTTCCGTTCAGGAACCCATAGTCCAGGCCTATATTATAAGTGGCTGTCTGTTCCCATTTGATATTCGGATCGTAAGGCTCGGCCCTGTAGGTGTAATAGGAATTGGAGCCGAAGGGATACTGGGCCACATTGGAGCTCAGGGTATACAGGGGAAGGTAGGGATAGTAATTTCCGATATCCTGGTTACCGGTCAGCCCATAGCCCAGTCTCAGCTTCAACTCGGAAATCGCGGCGGAATTCCTGAGGAAGGATTCCTCATTGATCCTCCAGGCGAAAGCCACGGAGGGAAACAGGGCTTTCCGGTTGGCCGGGCTGAAGCGAGAGGATTCATCATCCCGGATGGTAGCGGTGAGGATATACCGGTCCTTGAAGGAATAGACCATCCTGGCATAATAGGAAAGCAGGGTGTTTTCTGCTGAATCCGCCAAACTGGTGCTCAGCAGGGTTCCGCCCACGCTTTTGTTTTCCTGGGGTGGAACGGCATGGTAATAATCTTCAAAAGAGTACCCTGCCGTAAGATCCAGGTGGCTTTGAATCCTTTTGAAATAATTCACGTAGTTCAGGTAGAAGTCAAACACCTCGTCGCGCCGGTACTGGGAATAGGAGCTGGAATACCCGCCCTGCGCAAAATCCTGGGCGGCATATGCCGGGATATAAATGGATCCGTTGCTCCTGGATTCATCGTAGCCAGCGTTCAGGTCCGCTCTCAGTTCAGGAAGGAAGGGCATGGTATAATTCAGATCGATGTTGCCGATGCTCCGCTTGGCCGTGCTGGTGTTGTTTTCCAGTTCCAGTAGCGCCAGGGGATTTTTGGGGGCCAGCTGGATGGGGGCACCGGAGGTGTCGGTCCATTCAAAATACCCCCCCAGGTTGTTACTGGCATGGACCGGTTTTGTCGGATCCATGGCGATGGCAGACCCGATGGCGCCCTGGTTGGCGAACCGGTTGTTATTGATCGCTCCCTTGAAATTGAGATCCACATGGAGGTGGTTGTTCAGCAGGCTCGGGCTCAGGTTGAAGGCCAGGGAGGACCGGTCGAAGGTATTGGTCTTCAGGATCCCTTCCTGGTTATCATATTCCAGGGAGACCCGGTAGGGAAGGTTCGTCACTCCGCCGGAAAAGCTCAGGTTATCATCTGTTCCGAAGGCAGGGGTATAAATCTGATCCTGCCAGTTGGTGCTGGTGGTGGAATCCGTTCCCAGAAACTTGACCTGGGAAGCGGTTCCCTTTTGCCTGACGAGAGAGCGGAACTGGCTGGCGCTGAGGACCGGCACTTCGTTGATCTTGGTGGAAACGGAATTCAGGGTGCTGAAATTGACATGGAAAGCTCCGCCGGCCTGGCCTTTTTTGGTGGTGATGATGATGACTCCGTTGGAGGCCCTGTTTCCGTAAATGGCTGCAGCGGATGCATCCTTAAGAATGGTTTCAGACTCGATATCCGCCGGGTTGATCAGGTCCAGGGCATTCGGCGTTCCGGATACCCCGTTATTATCTACAGGGACTCCGTCAATCACGATGAGGGGATCATTGCTTCCTCCCAGGGAAGATGCCCCGCGGATCCGGATCGTACTTCCGCTCCCGGGGGCCCCGCCGTTGGAGGTGACCACAACACCGGCAACTTTCCCGGTGATCAGCTGGTCCAGGGTGGTCAGGTTGCCCGTGTTAAAATCCTTGGAAGTGAGGGTTGCGATAGATCCGGTCACATCCTTCCTTCTTTCTGTTCCATAGCCGACCACCACCACTTCATTGATAGAGGAATTCGTGGGCCGCAACATAATATCAATTGTTCCCCCGCCTGCCGGTACAGTCTTTGTAGCATAACCAAGCGAGGATACCGTTACCGAACTTCCTCCCGGTACCTGCAGGGAGAACCTGCCCCTGGAATCGGTCACCGTCGTTGCGGAAGGACCCGCTGTGACCGTTGCCCCGACCAGGGGGCTATGGTCTAAGGAATCGGCCACGATCCCGGTTACTGTAGTCTGTGACCAGGCCTGCTGGCCGGCGAACAATAACGGAATGAACAGGAATTTGAGTAGATTTCTAATCTGCATACTGCAATTTTTAAGTGGTTGTTACCTAAAACCTGATATATTTTCCCTGAAATGGTCCAGATTCTAATGTGTAAAAAAAACACATTTTCCTGAAATTCAAAAACATTTTTGAAAAAATCATTGGATTATCTAATGTAATCGATTGCATTGATATATCAAAAATAATAAATTCCAAGAAAACCCCGTAATTCTGAAAAAAAAATCAGGAAGGGCCTGCGGCCCTGTTTGATGATTGCCGGAATATCGGGATGGGGTCCAGGATGATTTTGCCCGGTTCCTCCTTCATGGAACGTTTCCCCTGGATGATTTCCAGCAGCAAACCGGTGCAGGCATTACCCATCCGGATGGTTTGCTGATCGATGGTAGAAAGGCTGGGACTGATGTGCTCCCCGAACATTTCCGCTGCGAATCCGACCACCCCGAACCGGGAAGGAATGGGAATGTTCCTGGACTTGAGTTCCCTGATTACTCCGAGGGCCGTGAAATCCTCCACCGCAAAGATCGCATCGGGAGGATCCGGGCTGTCCAGCAAATCAGCTGTGGCAGCCCTTCCCGAATCGATCGAAACCGAACCGCAGCGCACCAGTTGCTCCTCCACCGGCATTCCATGATCCCGGAGCGCGGCCTGGTAGCCCCTGAGCCGGTCGCGGAAAATCTTGATATGCAGCTGCCCGGCGATATGGGCCACCCGGCGGTATCCCTGGCGGATCAGGTGGTCGGTAGCCAACCATCCTCCCCGGAAATCATCAATGACTACAGACGGGATTCCGAGCCCGTCATCGGCCCGGTCGAAGAACACCATCGGAATCCCCCTCCTGGCCGTTTCTGTGAAATGGGAATAATCCACCGTCTCCTTGGCGATGGAAGCGATGATGCCGTCAACCCTTGCGCTCAGGAAGGCCTCGATCCCCCGGACCTCATGCTCCCATTGTTCATTGGACTGGTAGATCAGGACATTATACCCCTGGCTGTTGGCAATATTTTCAATCCCGTGGACCACGGAGCCGAAGAAATTGATTTCGGCACTCGGGATGATCACCCCGATCACATGGCTTTTTCCGGAACGAAGGGAGGATGCGATCCGGTTATGGTTGTATTTCAGCTTCTGGGCAGTCAGCCGGACATTTTTTTTGGTGCCCTCGCTGATGCCGGGGTGATTGTTGAGGGCCCTGGAGACGGTTGCAGGGGTGGTGTTCAGCGCCCTGGCGATATCGGCTATGGTAGTTTTGTAGTTCGGCAAGCCATCGGTTTGAAGCCCGGGAACCCTTCCGGTCCGGGAATGCCTGAAAAGCCCTTATTTCAGCGCATCGTCATAATGCCTGTTCACTTCCCTCCAGTTGAGCACGTTCCAGAAAGCGCCAATGTATTCGGCACGACGGTTCTGGTATTTCAGGTAATAGGCATGTTCCCAGACATCCAGACCGAGGATGGGGATCCCTTTTTTTTCAGCCACATCCATCAGCGGATTGTCCTGGTTGGGAGTGGAACTGATACCAAGCTTCCCCTGTGAAACGCAAAGCCAGGCCCATCCGCTGCCGAACCTTCCCAGGGCTGCTTTGGTAAAATCCTCCCTGAACTTCTCCATGCCACCCAGATCCGTTTCCATCGCGGCAGCAAGCTTTCCGGCAGGCTTTCCGTCCGGTTTGGGGGACAGGAGTGTCCAGAACATGGAATGATTATAATGGCCTCCTCCATTATTGCGAACTGCGACAGGGTATTTGGAGACCTGTTTCAGGATTTCTTCAATGCTTTTCCCTTCCGCACCGGTGCCGGCGACGGCAGCATTGAGGTTGGTCACATAAGCCTGATGGTGTTTTCCATGGTGGATCTCCATGGTCATCTTGTCGAAATAGGGTTCAAGCCCATCAGGAGGATAAGGCAGGTTGGGCAGTGTGAAAGCCATAAAATCAATTTGAAAGGTCAATAATACAGAGGAACAAACAAATTTACCGGTTAATGGGGAAAATGTCAAAACCACCCGGGCCGCTCAAAACCGGAACCAGGGATGGCTTCCCAGGGCGGTCCGGAAAGGCCAGGGAATGGCAGCCAGAATGAGGATCAGGGCCACTCCGAAATAGATCAGGGCCTTGGTATGCTTTTCCCGGTCGGTCTTTCCCCTTTTCACCACGCTTCTGCCGATATGGACAATGATCCATGCGAGCAGCATGGTTCCGGAATGTTCCAGGGTGAAAAAACGGGAGAGTTTGTCCCCGATTTCCCAATGCAGCAACCGGCCGAACCATCCCCCCCAGAAATAAAGGGTAATTCCGATGACCAGCTGGATATCGCAGCTGATCATGAACAGCATGTTCGCGAGGTTATCCGCTTTCCCGTAAAGGGCCCGGGAAGCCAGTCCCTTTACGGAGAGAAAGATCGACCAGCCCGCTGTGACGATCACTGCCCAGCGGAGCAGGTTATGCAGGACAAGAAGGACCATTTGCATGCCTGAAAATTTGTCCAAATGTAGGTTCCCCGGAGATTTATGGCTCCAAATTTTTGAAATATGGAATATTATGCTAATTTTGTTAGCAGATAAAAACTAATTCCATTAGTACCTAACAATACCGGTTATGGCAATCGTCAACGAAAATTTCAAATTCCTGCGCCGGCTGCGCGGGTGGACCCAACAGGAAATGTCCGAAAAGCTGGGCATCAAGCGTTCCCTGCTCGGGGCCTACGAGGAAGGCAGGGCCGAGCCCCGGACCGATGTGCTGGAGACCATGAGCGACCTGAACAAGCTAACGATCGACGACCTTCTCCGCAAGGACCTGACTTCTCCTGTGGAGAATTTCCTGCAAAAAAGAAGGCAGATGAAGGCCGCCCAAAAACAGCATATCGTTTTCGTGCCGGTCAAGGCGGCGGCAGGATATCTGACAGGTTTCGCGGACGAGGAATTCATCGAGGAACTGAACAGTTTCACCCTGCCGATGCTGGGGGCAGGCGATTACAGGGCCTTTGAGATCAGCGGGGATTCCATGCTTCCCGTGGAATCCGGATCGGTGATCGTTGGACACAAGGTCGATGGCTTGGACCAGGTCCGGAATAATTTCGCCTACGTTGTCGTTACCCGGGCCGAAGGGATCGTCTACAAGCGGGTGCTGAAAAGCAACCGGACCAAACAGAAGGTCACCCTGGTTTCGGATAACCCGGTTTATGAACCGTATTCTGTTCCGGTCGACCAGGTGCTGGAATTCTGGCAAACAGATGCAGTGATCAGCAAAACCAACCAGAAGCAAACCATCAGCATGAACCATCTTGCTGATATGGTGAACCACCTCCAGGAACAGGTCAGCGTGCTGAAAAAAAAGGTCAGGTAATCCGGTCCCCCCTCCTGGTTTCGAAAAATTCCTTCATCAGGCTGAGGCTCTCTGCCCCATAAAGCCCATGCTCCAGGACAGTCCGGGGGTGAAAGGGCCAGCGATCAGCGGTGAGCCTGAGGTATCCATTTTTTGGATCCGGCGCGCCATAAACGATCCGGCCGATCCGGCTGGAGGCAAGCGCTCCTGCGCACATCAGGCAGGGTTCCAGGGTCATATAGATCGTGGCACCCTCCAGGAACCGGCTACCCAGGGCATGGAATGCCGAGGTAAGGGCGAGGATCTCCGCATGGGCGGTGCTGTCCTTCAGCTGCTCAACCTGATTTCCGGACCGGGCGATGATCCGGTCCCCGGCCACGATGACGGCGCCTACCGGAACTTCCTCCAGAACCAGGGCCGCCCTGGCCTGCCTGAGGGCTTCCTTCATGCAGCGCCGGTCCAGCTCTGAAAATGTTCCGGATCTGCTAACCGCCATGGGTTCCTTTTTTTTGCTCGCCGATCAGCTTGAGGAAGCCTGCCTCATCCAGGATGATAACCGAATGAATTTTTTTGGCCTTTTCCAGTTTGCTTCCGGCTTCTTCGCCGGCTACCAGATAATTCAGGTGGGTGCTCACATTTCCCAGAAGCTTTCCCCCATGGGCCTCCACCAGTTCTTCCGCCTCGGACCGTTTCATTCCGGACAATGTTCCGGTGAACAGAAAAGTCTTCCCATGCAAGGTTCCGGACCCGGTGGCCTTGTACTGGGCACTTTGGGAATTGACCCCGGAGGACTTGAGGATTTTCAGCATATTCAGATTATCCCGGTTGGTAAAGAAACGGTGAACGGACTCAGCCACCTTGGGGCCGATATCTTCCAGCCTGGTGAGCTTTTCCACATCCCAATCCTCCAGGTCACCGATATCATGGACTGCGGAGGCCAGTGTCTTGGCTGTGGCTTCCCCAACATACCGGATCCCCAGTCCGTAGATCAGCCGGTGGAGGGGCTGGGTCCTGGAATGGTCGATCGCATCCCGGAGGTTTTGAAGGGACCTGGGACCAAAACCTTCCAGTTCCTTTAGTTTATCGAAATCCAGGGAATAAATTCCGGGAATGTCCGGAAGCAGGCCCAGGTCATAGAATTTCTTCACGTTGGTCTCGCCCAGGCTCCGGATATCCATCGCATCCTTGCTCACGAAATGGACGATCCTTTCCACCACCTGGGCTTTACAGCTGGCATTGACGCAGCGCCAGGCGCTTTCATCCGGGGAACGGACCAGCTCATTGCCGCAGACCGGGCAATCCCTGGGAAACCTGATCTTTTTTTCAGTCCCGTCCCGCAGGTCCACCATAGGCTTTACGATATAGGGAATGACATCCCCTGCCCTTTCCACCAGGACGGTATCCCCGATCCGGAGATCCTTTTCCTTCACCACATCTTCATTGAAGAGGGAAACCGAGCTTACCGTGACTCCGCCGATAGGCACCGGATCGATCTTGGCCACCGGGGTCACCGAGCCGGTTCGCCCGACCTGAAATTCCACCCGGCGCAATTTGCTGGTCCCCTGCCGGGCCCTGAACTTGAAGGCCATGGCCCAGCGGGGATGATGGCTGGTCATGCCCATCTGTTCCTGAAGCGCCAGGTCATTGACCTTGATTACCATCCCGTCGATCTCGAACGGCAGCGCATCGCGCCGCTGTTCAGCCTCCCGGCAACAGGCGATCACCTCCTGGATTCCCCGGACCACTTTCATATCCCCTGCTGGGCTCCGGAACCCCAGGGAGCGCAGCATCTCCAGCACCCCGGCATGGGTGGTGGGATGCAGGGGCTTGCCCGGAAGGTTCTGGAAAAAGCTGAGATGGTAGAGGATGGCCGTCAGGCCCCTTTTGCCCACTTCGCGAGGATCTACCATGCGCAGGGACCCTGAAGCGGCATTTCTGGGGTTGGCCAGGGGGGGGAGGTTTTCCGCCGCACGCTGCTCGTTGAATTTTTTGAAAATATCCTTGTTGATCATCACTTCCCCCCGGATTTCGGCCTGTCCGATGCCAAAGGATGAGAATTTGGCTGCAAGGGGAATGGCCCGGATCTGGCGGATGTTTACGGTGATCTCCTCTCCCACCGCTCCATCCCCCCGGGTGGCCCCCCGGCTGAGCCTGTCCTCTTCGTAAACCAGGGAGATACCCGCCCCGTCGAATTTGGGCTCCACACAATACTCGAGTTCCCCGAGCCCGGTGCTTTCCCGGGCCCGCCGGTCCCATTCGGTGAGGTCCTGTTCATTATAGGAGTTCTCCAGGGAAAGCATGGGCACCAGGTGGGAGACCGGCGGGAAGGCCCTGGTCAGGCCTCCGGCCACCCGTTGGGTTGGGGAATCTGCTTCAATGACCTCCGGATGGGTGGCTTCCAGGGCCTTCAGCGCCGTGAAAAGGCGGTCATATTCCGCATCCGAAAGAACCGGGTCGCTTTGAACGTAATATTTCCAGTCATTATACCGGATGACCCTGGAAAGAGAGCCGGCCAGCTCTGCAGCTTCCCCTTCCCCGTCAGCCTCCGGTTTGCTTTTTGCCAGCCTGCGGAGCAATTCCCGGGCGAGATGGTCCAGTTCCTTTTGCTGTTGTGGATTATACATGGATCCCTGTTGGCCATAAAATTACCACATCCCGCCCCAGCCTTCCAAACCCATTCCGGTCCCCTCCGGGAATGCCAGGAGGGCCTGGGCGGACAATTTTAGGAGAAAAACAGGCCATTTTTTTATATTTTCCCGGATATTTCCCTCAAGCCCTGGTTCACCCATGTCCTCCCAGCCCCTGCCCCATTCCCTTCCCCAAAAGAACATCAATACGCACCTGATCGAGATCAAGGATTATTTCAAGATCGCGATTTCCGTGGACTGCGTGATATTCGGTTTCGATGAAAATGAGCTGAAGATCCTGCTGATCAAATCGGATCTGGATCAGTTCAGGGGAAAATGGTCCCTTCTTGGAGATATCGTGCGCACAGATGAGGATCCCGATGACGCTGCCTACCGGGTCCTGCTCACCCGGACCGGAATCCAGGACCTGTACCTGGAACAGGTCCAGGCATTCGGAAAACCCGGGCGCCATCCGGCCGGAAGGGTCGTCACCATCGCCTATTACTCCCTGATCAATATCCGGCATTCCATCCTGAAGAACCTCGATAACGAGCTGCACTGGCACCCTGTGAAGAAGATCAAGCAGATGGCCTTTGATCACAAGGAGATCGTGGACGCCTGCTACGCCCGGCTCCGGGAAAAACTCAAGGACCACCCGGTGGGATTCAACCTGCTGCCCAGGAAATTCTCCCTCCGGGAACTTCAAAACCTCTATGAGGCCATACTCGCAGTGAAGCTGGACCGCCGGAATTTCCGCAAGAAAATCATGTCCATGGGTCTGCTGATCGACCTCCATGAAATGGAGGATGACGTGCCTCACCGTCCCGCCAAGCTCTACAAGTTTAACGAGGACGCATTCCAGAAGCAGGAAAACAGCTACCTGGGGATCGACGACTGAGGGGCCGGGGCCGATAACTTACCTTTGACCGGATTGTCCTTCCCGATGCGATCTTTCATTCCAGGCACCCTGAACCTCCTAAAAGCCCGTTCCCTTTTACCCTTCCTGGCAGGCTGTACCGCCCTCTTCGGGGTTTCCTGTCACCGCAACGCTTATCATCCTCCACCCGGCGCCCTGTTCCAGCTGATGTCTCCCGACCGGACCGGGATCCATTTTGAGAACGATGTAACTCCTTCCGATTCCCTGAACGTTTTCAATTACCGGAGCTTTTATAACGGCGGCGGAGTGGCCATCGGGGACGTGAACAACGATGGCCTGGCGGATATCTTCCTGGTCTCCAACATGGGCCGGAGCAAGCTGTACCTCAACCGGGGCAACTGGCATTTCCAGGACGTCACCCATGAAGCCGGCCTGGACCAGCACCGGGCCTGGAGCACCGGGGTGGCCATGGCCGACGTGAACGCGGACGGGAGACTGGACATCTACATTTGCAATTCCGGAAATCTTCCCGGACAAAACCGGGCCAACCAGCTGTTCATCAACCTGGGAAACGACCGCAACGGCATTCCCCATTTCTCTGACGAGGCCTCGCAGTATGGCCTGGCAGACCGGGGAATGACGACCCATGCCACCTTCTTTGATTACGACGGGGATGGCTGGCTGGACTGCTTCGTGCTCAATAACAGTCCCAAGCCCATCGGCAGCTTCGGATACGACCGCCACCTCCGGGATATCCGGGATTCCTCGGGAGGGGACAAGCTCTACCATAATGACCGGGGCCATTTTACCGACGTGAGCGCCAGGGCCGGGATTTACGGCAGCGTGATCGGCTTCGGCCTGGGAGTGACGGTTGCCGACCTGAACGGCGACCACTGGCCGGACCTGTATGTCTCCAACGATTTTTTTGAAAAGGACTATCTCTATATCAACAACCAGGACGGGACCTTCCGGGAAGTTTCCGACAGCGCCCTGGGTCACATGAGCCAGACCTCCATGGGTTCCGATATTGCAGACCTGACCAATGACGGACTCCAGGATATCGTTACCACCGACATGCTGCCCTGGACCGATTACCGGCTCAAGACCATTTCCCGGTTCGACGATTTTGACCTGGCCAATGCGAAGCTGGCCAACGATTTCCACCACCAGTTCATGAGCAACATGCTCCAGCTGAACAACGGGGACGGAACTTTCAGCGAGGTGGCCTGGCTCGCCGGGGTGGAAGCCTCAGACTGGAGCTGGGGGGCGCTAGCCTTCGACATGGACAACGACGGCTGGAAGGATCTATACATCAGCAACGGGATCTTTAAGGACCTGACCGATCAGGATTTCCAGGATTATTTCGCCGATGAGGAAACCCGGAGGCAGGTGGAACAGAACAGGCCTTTCGATTACCGGGGCCTGACCGGGAGGCTTCCATCAGTTCCTATCCCCAATGTGGCCTTCATCAACCAGCACGGCCTGAAATTCAGGGACGAGTCCGCGGCCCTGGGGATGGCCATCCCCAGTTTCAGCAACGGGGCGGCCTACGGCGATCTGGACAATGACGGGGATCTGGACCTGGTGGTGAACAATGAGAACGGTCCCTGCTTCATTTTTCGCAATATGACCTCCGAAAAACTTCACCGGAGCTTTCTCCGGGTCCGGCTCCGGGGTATGGGAGGCAACACCATGGGAATCGGGGCAGAGGTCACTGCCTGGCGGTCGGGAAACCGTTTTGTCCTCCAGGAAATGCCCCAGCGGGGATTTGAATCGAGCATGGACCCCACCCTGGTTTTCGGCCTGGATACCATCTCCATGCTGGATTCCCTGGTCATCGTCTGGCCCGGAAGGGAACACCGGATGCAGTTGCTCCGGGAAGTCCCCGTCAACCAGACGATCACCCTCCGCCAGCAAGACGCCCGGCTTTACTGGAAGCCCCGGGCACAACGGGGCACCACCCTCTACCGGGAGGTAAGCGCCAATTCCCTGGTCGGGGATTCCAGGCACCGAGAAAACCCCTTCAACGATTTCGACCGCCAGCGATTGACCTGGGCCATGCTTTCCACCGAAGGTCCGAAGCTCGCGGTGGGAGATGTCAACGGGGATGGCCTGCCGGATTTTTTCATCGGGGGAGCCCGGGGCGATCCGGGAAAGATTTTTCTCCAGACCCCGGACGGCAGGTTCCGCAGGATGGAGGAGCCTTCACTCGATGCCGATACGGCATATGAGGATATCGGAGCGGTCCTGGTGGATGTGAACCATGACGGAAAGCCCGACCTGGTTGTGGCTTCGGGCGGGGACGAGCAGGATCCCGGTTCTCCCCTGCTCATGCCCCGGCTATATCTCAATGACGGAAAAGGACATTTCACGAGGTCCCGGGACGCTTTCCCGTCCTCTGTTTCCACCAATGCATCCTGTATCCGGGCGGTGTACCTGAACGGGGATAAGGACCCCGACCTTTTCCTGGGAGGCAGGGACGTCCCCGGCTCCTATGGCCTGAACCCCCGCTCCTTCCTGCTGATCAACGATGGAAAGGGTCATTTTACGGACCAGACCGAAGCGCTGGCACCGGGACTGAGCCGGGTGGGCATGGTCACGGATGCTTGCTGGGCCGATGCAGACGGAGACGGAAAACCGGACCTGGTGGTGGTGGGGGAATGGATGGGGATCACCATCTTCCGCAATACCGGATCGGGCCTCCAACTTTGGAAAGTGGTGC
>JANWKA010000160.1 GCA_025451655.1 Chitinophagaceae bacterium
CTGCTGCCAGCGTGGTGGTCACATAAACCCTGTAGTTCAGTTTGCGGAAGAACCGCTTTAACAATAAACCGAAATCTGCCTCATCATCGATGATCAGCACTGTCCTGCAATCCATAATATTCCATGAGTGAAAAAACCTTACCAAGTAATCCGGGAAACCCGCCAGGCGGGTTCTGAGGCAGATTATTCCCGTTTCAGGAATGAAGATTCAGGGGTCCGGGTAATATGGGGAAATCCGGCAGAAAGAGTTCAACTACCGGGCGAGTATATTATTATCAATAATTAATTATCTATAAATGCCAAATAATCTTATGATTATAATTAAACCTCTTTAAGATTCCCGAACCTGCCTGGCAAATACCCGGGAAAAATGCCTGAAAAGCGAACTTAAATAAATAACTTATGTGGAATTTAATCTACAATATGGATCCTTCCCTTTCGAATTATAAGATTTCCTAATCTTTTAGGCCTTAGGTTTGAAATGTGGAAATATTTGGTTTTTTATTTGTTTTAATTCTACAGATTGGGAACCCCGAAACCGGTTCTTTAAAATGAAAAATCCATGCAAAAGATCCTGGTAATCGATGATGACAGGGATATGTGCCTGTTGTTAAACCGGTACCTGACCCGTAAAGGCTATGAAGTCCATGAATTATTCAGCGGGAAAAAAGCCCTGGAGCACCTGGAGATTTCCCAGCCGGACCTGATCATGTGCGATTTGAGGCTGGAGGACATGAACGGAATTGACTTGCTCACCCGGATCAAGGAGAAATTCTCCGAAATCCCCGTCATTATCATGACGGGATACAGCGATATCAAATCATCCGTCAATGCAATCAAAATCGGGGCCTTCGATTATGTCACCAAGCCCCTTTTGCCGGATGAGATCCTGATGACCATTCAGCAGGCCCTGGAAATGGACGGGAAAGCCACCAAGGTCAATTTCAGCGAGAATGCCTTTTCAGCCAGGAAAAGGGGGAGGAGGCCGGTCTCCATGGCCACCGAGGAGTACATATTCGGGGATACCGAAGCCTTCAATAAGATCAAGAAACAGATCGAGCTGGTTGCGCCGACCAATTATTCCGTGATTATATATGGGGAAAGCGGGAGCGGAAAGGAAGTCATTGCCCAGGAGATCCACCGCCGGAGCAAACGGAATGGAAAACCTTTTGTGGCCATCGATTGCGGGGCCCTTTCCAAGGAGCTTGCCGGCAGCGAGTTGTTCGGCCACGAGAAGGGTTCATTTACGGGGGCACTGAACCAGAAAATAGGAAGCTTTGAACTGGCCAACTCCGGGACCATTTTTCTGGATGAGATTGCCAACCTGCCCTATGACGTCCAGGTCTCCCTGCTTCGGGTGGTCCAGGAGCGGAAAATGAGAAGGGTAGGAGGCATCCGGGATATCGACCTGGATGTCCGGATCATCATCGCCAGCAATGAAATCCTCTGGGATGCCACCCGGAGGGGGAAATTCCGGGAGGACCTTTATCACCGTTTTAATGAATTCAATATCGTGGCACCCCCGCTCCGGGAAAGGAAGGACGACATCATGCTTTTTGCTAATCATTTTCTCCAGCTCACCAATAAGGAGCTGGACAAGAAGATCAAGGGTTTCAATCCCGAAACAGAGCGGATTTTCAAAAATTATGTTTGGTATGGCAACCTGAGAGAGCTGAAGAATGTGATCAAAAAGGCTGCCCTCCTGACAGAAGGGCCCTATATCGAGCCTCAATCCCTTCCATTTGAAATCTCCAATTTCGGAAAACTTCAGTTCAGCGAATCCCCTTCCCAGAAGGAGCGGCTGGATTCCATCACCGCGGAAGGAAGCAAGCAGGCCAGGGAAGAAATTGATGGACTTTCCCTCAAGGAGGCCAGCATTGACGCGGAATTTGAAATGATCATGAAAGCGCTGAAGCAAGCCAATTACAATAAAAGCAAGGCCGCCAAAATACTTCAGATCGACCGGAAAACCCTGTACAACAAAATGAATCAATACCAGTCCCTGAAGAATATTTAATTCTCACCTTCAATTAACAGGGGCATTTTCCATGGGCAAATTGTTTGATGATTTCCGGGGAGGAGAAAACGACGCCGGTTTTGAGGAGAAGCTGAAAGGGCTGCTTCCGTCCCTGGTCTATGTATATGACATTTCCCGGGGAAAACTGAATTATGTCAACCGGGCGATTACTGACCTGTTGGGGTATAACCTGGAGGAGATCAGCCAATGGGATGATGGATTTTCCAAACTGGTTTTCAAGGAAGATGTCGAGCTGGTAAAAAAGGAACTGGAGCGTTTTGCCTCCCTGAAGGATGATGAGGTCCATACCTATAATTGCCGCCTGAACCATAAGGGGGGGCAATGGCGATATTTCAGGACCAGGGGAACCATCCTGCGGAGAAATTCCGAGGGTAAGGCGGATTCCCTGCTGTTCATCGCCGAGGATATTTCCGAATCGGTGGAATTTGCAGAAGAAATTGCCGCCAAAAAGCAGCTGATCGAAGAGACCGAAAAAATGCTGGAATTCGGTACCTGGAGCTGGGACGCTCAAACCGGAAAAATGGAATGGTCATTCGGGCTTTATCATTTACTCGGATACGATCCTGCGGATCAGAATCTTAAAATCAGCATCGATTTCTACCTGAACCACGTTGAGGCCGGGGACCGGGAAGCTTTTAAGGAAAAGATCCGCTGGGGAATTGAAAACAAGAAGGGTTTCGAATACATCCACACCCTCACGACTTCAGCAGGAGCAAAGAAAGTGGTTTCCACCAGGTCGAATGCAGTCGTTTCCAAAGAGGGGGAGTTGATCAAGATTATCGGTACCGCAAGGGATATCACCGACCAGATGGCCGCGCAGAAGGATCTGCTTTATTACCGGCAAATGACCCTTGAAAAGGAAGTTTTTTTAAATAGCGGATCCTGGGAAACCGACCTGGCGACGGGAGCCACTTCCTGGTCGGAAGGGATGTACCGCCTGTTTGGTTATGATCCTGACCAGGAAATAGCCAAAAGAGCCCTCAGCAGTGATTTCGTCTATGAGCACCAGGATCCTGCCGAGGTGATCCGGAACAGGAAGGATTGGGAGGAAGCGATTCGCAGCAAGGACAGCTATACCCGGGAAAGCGTCATCTATTCCAGGGACGGAACCACCAGGCTCCTGGAGACCTATGGGAAGATCATCCGGGATCCTGACGGGAAGGCCTCCAAAGTAGTGGGCGCGAGCAAGGACATCACCCAGTTGAAAAAATATGAAAGGGAACTGGAAAGAAAAATCAACGATCTGGAGCTTTCCAATGCCGAACTGGAGGAATTCGCCTATGTGGCCTCCCATGACCTTCAGGAACCCTTGCGCAAAATCACCATCTTCAGTGAAAGGCTCAGCTTGAAACTGAGCCAGGTCATAGATGGGGAGGTCGTTAATTACCTGAGGAGGATGATGAATGCTGCGGAAAACATGCGGGTCCTGATCGATAACCTTCTGGAATTCTCCCGGGTGAACCGGAAGGAAGGACAATTTGAACGAACTGACATCAACGGGATTTTGAAGGAATCTGAAACCGAACTGGAGTTTGAAATTGCTGAAAGCGAAACCGGGATCGTCTCCGGTCCGTTGCCGTGGCTGGAGGTGATACCTCTCCAGATCAGGCAACTTTTCAACAACCTGCTTTCGAATGCCATGAAGTTCCGGAAACCGGGTTCGAAAAACACCATCAGGATCGAAAGCAGGGAAGTGCCGGAAAGTGAATGGAGGGGATTAGGGCTCAACGAATCAGTCCGGTATTATGAAATCACAGTCTCCGATAACGGGATCGGATTCGAGCAGCAATATGCCGAGAAAATATTCCAGATCTTTACCCGGCTGAATGGAAAATCAGAATATCCCGGAACGGGAATTGGGCTGGCCATTTGCAAAAAGATCGTAGACAATCATGGAGGCCATATTTCTGCCACTGGCGAAATGGGACAGGGAGCAAAATTTTCAATTATATTACCTGAAAAACAATTGAAAAACAGCCAGGAATGAATTCCCGAAAAGAAACCAGGATTCTCATCGTAGATGATGATGAGGACGATTTTTTCCTGACAAAGGATTATATCAGCAAGATTGACGGATCGAATTTCCAGGTGGATTGGTCCTATCGTTTCGATGATGCGCTGGAAATGATCCGCCAGGAGCGATACGAAATTTACTTTATTGATTACCGGCTTGGGGCGAAAACCGGGCTAGACCTTCTGAAAGCAGCCATGAGATTGGATTGCGAAAAACCGATGATTCTCCTCACCGGGAAGGGAAATCAGAAAATTGATCTGGAAGCCATGCAGGCCGGTGCGACGGACTACCTGATAAAATCCGACCTGAATTCCGAAAAAATTGAGCGTTGCATCAGGTACGCAATGGAAAGGACTTTTTCCCTTCAGCAGCTCAAGGCAAATGAAAGGAAATTCCGGAGCATTTTCGAAAAGTCCAAGGACGCGGTCTTCCTGGCTGATGAAAACCTTGTTTTCAGGGCAATTAACCCTGCATCCTCAGGCCTGTTCGGATATTCCAATGAACGGTTACTGAAGATGAGCCTTTATGATTTGATCGCTAACCCGGGTGACGCGGAATTGATCCGAAAGCAGCTTACCGAAAACAGGGAGATCAATGACCGGGAAATTGAACTTATAACCCAGGATTCTGAAAGGCTTAGTTGCATCCTTTCCGTTTCCAAGGAGACCGAAATGAATGGAAGCAGTTATACTCAGGGGATCATCCATGACATTACTAACCTGAAAAAGGAAGAAAAGGCGACCCTCCAGATCGAAAAAATGAGGGCTGCGGGAAGATTGGTCAGTACACTCGCCCATGAGGTCCGAAATCCCCTGAATAATATCAACCTTTCCGTTTCCCAGCTCATGGCCGAGCTGAACAACGAAGATTCCAGGATGTTTTTGAATATCATTGAACGGAGCAGCCACCGGATCGCCGACATCATCACCGAGCTTTTGAGTTCTTCAAGACCTGCCGAACTGGTTCTGGCCCGGACCGGCCTTCAGGATATCATCCGGGAGGCGCTCATTATGGCTGCCGACCGGCTTTCCCTGAAAAAGATCAATACCGATATCCGGTACCCGGAAATTCCTCTTTTTATCACAGCCAGTTCGGAAAATTTAAAAATCGCTTTTCTCAATATTATTATCAATGCCGTCGAGGCAATGGCAGAGTCGACGGGAATCCTGACTGTCTGTTTCGAATCGGACGATTTACATCACCGGGTGCGTATTGGGGACAA
>JANWKA010000161.1 GCA_025451655.1 Chitinophagaceae bacterium
ACGCCCGGCTCAGCTTTTCCTTTCCCAAAACGCATATCGTGGTGGCGGGCATCGAGAAAATGCTGCCCACCCTTTCCGACCTGAACCTGTTCTGGCCCCTGCTGGCCACCTTTGGGACCGGCCAGGAGCTGACAGTATATAATTCCGTGATCACAGGGCCCCGGCAATCGCATGAGCCGGACGGCCCGGACGAAATGTATGTGGTTCTTTTGGACAACGGCCGGACCCATCTTCTGGAGGATCCCAGGATGAGGGAAAGCCTGTATTGCATTCGCTGCGGAGCCTGTCTCAACGCCTGCCCGGTTTATAAAAATATTGGGGGCCATGCCTATGGCACCACTTACAGCGGGCCTATCGGGGCCGTCATCACCCCCCTCCTGCGGGGGATGGAGGCATTTAAGCACCTGAGCTATGCCTCCTCCCTTTGCGGAAACTGTACCGAAGTCTGTCCCGTGCGGATCAACCTGCATGAATTGTTGCTGGTGAACCGAAACCAGTCGGTGGAGCTGAAGCTGGGAAGCAGGTCCGAGAAAATGCTGTGGTTTGCCTGGAAGCAGGCCAGCCTGAACCGCAAACTGATGAACCTGGCCAGCGGCAGGACCAAGAACTACCTGATCCGGAGCCTTTTTGGTTCCTCCTGGGGAAACCGGAAACTTCCCCGGTTCGCGGAAAAATCCTTTAACGAGTTGTGGAGGTCGAAAGGGCAAAAGGCCTGAAGGGAACCGGATCAGGCCTGATCCGGTTTTGAAAACCCGGTCAATGCCTGAAATGCCTCATCCCGGTGATCACCAGGGAGAGGTCATGCTGTTTGCAGTAATTGATGGAATCCTGGTCCCGTTTGGAACCTCCGGGCTGGATGATGGCGGTGATCCCGGAGAGATGGGCGAGCCGGACGCAGTCGTCGAAAGGGAAAAAAGCATCACTGGCCATGGATGCCCCAACCAGGTCGAAATTCGACTGCCCTGATTTTTCCAGGGCCTGGCGCAG
Source organism: Chitinophagaceae bacterium (assembly GCA_025451655.1). Classification (GTDB taxonomy): domain Bacteria; phylum Bacteroidota; class Bacteroidia; order Chitinophagales; family Chitinophagaceae; genus JANWKA01. The sequence goes on from JANWKA010000161.1 coordinate 988, forward strand.
GGCATCGATCCGGGAGGTCTGCCCGCATCCCTTACCAATGAGCTGGCTGTTCTTGACGAGGGCGATCGCGTTGGATTTCAGATGCTTCACGACGATATTGGCAAATTCCAGGTCGGTTTTCTCCGATTCGGTGGCGGGTCTGGCGACTTCATTCCATTCCAGGTAATTACCCTCGTCTGGTTGCTGGACCAGCACCCCTTCCAGCAGTCCTTTAAAATTGCGGGAGGGCTTCAGGGGTTTGAGCTGGCGGAGCAGGATCCGGTTTTTCCTTGCCTGGAGGATCTGGAGCGCATCCGGGTCAAAAGCAGGTGCGATCAGCATCTCGAAAAAAATTTCGTTGATGGCCGATGCGGTGGCCTTGTCCAGCACGCTGTTGCAGATCAGCACGCCGCCGAAGGCGCTTTCCCGGTCCCCGTCCAGAGCCGCGGACCAGGCCTCCCGGAGGAGTTTCCGGGAGGCGATCCCGCAGACGTTGGTATGCTTGATCACCGCGAAGGTGGGAGTTTCAAATTCCGCCATGAGCTGGCAGGCCGCATCCAGGTCCACGAGATTGTTATAGGATATTTCCTTCCCCTGGATTTTTTCAAAAAGGCCTTCCAGGTCGCCATAAAAAACACCCTTCTGATGCGGGTTTTCTCCGTAGCGAAGTGCCTGGGCGGGCCCGGCGGAGCATTGGAAATAATCCGGAAACAGGAATTTTGAAAAGTAACTGGCGATTGCCACATCATACTGCGCGCAATGGACAAAGGCCGCGGCAGCCCAATCCCTTCTCTGGTCCAGGGTGGTGCACCCTTCCTGTCGGGAAAGGACCTCCTGAAGCATGGGGTATTGGCGGGGGGAAGCGATCACGGCCACGTCCTGGTGATTTTTGGCTGCGGCCCGGATCAGGGAAACTCCCCCGATATCGATCTTTTCGATAATTTCCGGATCAGATTTTCCCGCCTTCACGGTTTCTTCGAAGGGATAAAGGTCCACGATCACCAGATCGAGGGCCGGGATGCCATAGGTTTCCATTTCCTCCCGGTCTGCTTCATTGTCCCTCCTGGCCAGGACCCCACCGAAAACCTTGGGATGAAGGGTTTTTACCCTGCCACCCAGCAGGCTGGGATAGTCCGTTATAGCCTCCACATCCGTGCAGGGAATTCCTTTTTCCTCAATGAATTTCCGGGTCCCCCCGGTGGAATAAAGGGTCACATCCTGCCCGTGCAGGAGACGGATGACCTGCTCGAGACCATCTTTTGAAAAGACGGAGATCAGGGCAGCCTGGATTTTTTTTCGCATGATCCAAGGTTCACTTTGGGGAAGGACAAAATTAGTGCTAATCCCTGACCCGGGTCAGATTTTATCCGGATCATTCCTGATCCGGGGCTCGGCCTGGGGTTGGATCCTGGCTGGTTTGGTGGAAGAAAAAAGGGTGGCAATCCACAAGAGGTTCCCGGTCATGATGAGCATGATGGGGAAAAGGTCAGCAGGAGTATTATGGGAACCGAAGGCATCAGATGAATTGTTATGGGCTCCCTGGATGACGTTCCCGATATTCAGGAGCAGGGAAAGGATAGTGAACACCATCAGGGCGATGACCGGCCATCCGCCCCGGATCCCCCGAAGCGCGCTGGCCTTGGGGAGGGTCAGGAAGGCAACGGAAAGCACCAGCAGGATCAGGATGATCGCCAGCTGGATCAAATAGGCCAGGCAGGAGATCCCGGCCGGAATAAAATGGCCACCGGCCCATCCGTACCCGGCGGTAAGCAGGAGCAGGGCGGTTAATCTCGTTTAGAACAAAAAACACTGACTGGAGCACATGGTTTGGGGATTAAATCTGGAAACCGGGGAATTCCACGGAACTGGAAGATCCGCAACCCCGAAGAAATGGCGGGGGTCACCGGCTCAGGTACATGCTTTTTTCCCGGAGCAGGTTCCTGAAGTAAGGGTCGTGCAGGTCCTTGATGAACCGGATCGCTTCCCCGGTGGATTTCATTTCCGGACCAAGCTCCTTGCTCACTCCGGGGAATTTATTGAAGGAGAAGACCGGCTCCTTGATGGCATAGCCTTTCAGTTTTTTCTCAATTTTGAAATCTTTCAGCTTGCTTTTCCCGAGCATGACCCGGGTGGCGATGTTCAGGTAGGGGACCTGGTATGCTTTCGCGATAAATGGGGTTGTCCTGGAAGCCCGGGGGTTGGCTTCGATCACATAAACCTTTCCATTCTGGATGGCGAACTGTACGTTGATCAGGCCCCGGATGTTCAGACGGTTGGCGATTTTCCTGGTGTAATCGATCATTTCATCGACGACCAGCGGGGTCAGGTTGAAGGCGGGAAGCACCGCGTTGCTGTCCCCGGAATGGATCCCGGCAGGCTCAATATGTTCCATCACCCCCATGATATGAACCTCATCGCCGTCGCATATGGCGTCGATTTCAGCTTCCTGGCAGCGGTCCAGGAAATGATCGATGAGGATCTTGTTTCCCGGAAGGTGCTTCAGCAGGCTGAGCACGGATTTCTCCAGCTCTTCATCATTGATCACGATCCGCATGCGCTGTCCTCCAAGAACGTAGGAAGGCCGCACCAGGACCGGGTAACCCACGCTTCCGACGACATCCAGGGCTTCTTCGGCGGTAAATGCAGTGCCATACCTCGGATAGGGGATGCCCAGTTCCTTCAGGAGATCGGAAAAGCGGCCCCGGTCCTCGGCAATATCCATATCGTCAAAGGAAGTCCCCACGATCCGGATCCCTTTTTCATGCAGGAACCGGGCGAGTTTCAGGGCGGTCTGGCCCCCCAGCTGGACAATCACCCCGTGGGGTTGTTCCAGGTCCACGATTTCCTGGAGGTGTTCCCAATAGACCGGCTCGAAATAAAGTTTGTCGGCCATGTCGAAATCCGTGGATACGGTCTCCGGGTTGCAATTCACCATGATCGCCTCATACCCGCATTCCTGGATCGCCTGGAGCCCGTGGACGCAACAGTAATCGAATTCGATCCCCTGGCCGATCCGGTTGGGTCCGGAACCCAGCACGATGATCTTTTCCCTATTGGAGGGGATGCTTTCGTTCTCGGTGTCAAAGGTGGAATAGAAGTAAGGGGTCTGCGCCTCGAATTCCGCAGAACAGGTATCCACCATCTTGTAGGTCCGGTGGATGCCCATGGCCCTGCGGGCGGAATAGACCTCCTCTTCGGTCTGGTTCTTTCCCTGGAGCAGGGCAATCTGCTTATCGGAGAAACCCAGCTCTTTTGCCTCCCGCATCAGCCCTTCGGGAAGCGCGTCACCGGCCAGGGACTGGATCCGCTTTTCCATGTTGACGATTTCCTGGATCTGGTAGATGAACCAGGGATCGATCAGGGTGAGCTGGTGGATGGTTTTCACGGTCATGCCCAGCATCAGGGCATCCTTGATCCGGAAAATCCGGTCCCAGCTGGGGACCTTGAGCCGTTCCAGGATTTGTTCCGCCTTCATCATGGATTTCCCGTAGTATCCCAGGCCGATGGCTTCATTCTCCAGGCTCTGGCAGGCTTTCTGGATGGCTTCCGGAAAGGTCCTTCCGATCGCCATCACTTCACCGACTGATTTCATCTGGAGGCCGAGGGTCTCGTCGCATCCCTTGAACTTGTCGAAGTTCCAGCGGGGCATTTTGACGATCACATAATCCAGTGCGGGTTCAAAATAAGCCGAGGTGGTCCCGGTGATCTGATTTTTCAATTCGTCCAGGCGGTATCCAATCGCCAGTTTGGCGGCGATCTTGGCAATCGGATATCCCGTGGCCTTGGAAGCCAGGGCAGAGGAGCGGCTTACCCGGGGATTGACTTCCACGGCGATCAGCTCCTCGTTGACGGGATTGAGGGCGAACTGAACATTGCATCCTCCCGCAAAATTTCCCAGCTGCCGCATCAACAGGATCGCTTTGTTGCGCATATCCTGGTATGCCCTATCGCTGAGGGTCATGGCCGGAGCCACCGTAATGGAATCCCCGGTATGAATGCCCATGGGGTCCATGTTCTCCACCGTGCAGATGATCACCACATTGTCTGCCGCGTCCCGGAGCAGTTCCAGCTCAAATTCCTTCCAGCCCAGAACGGCCTGTTCCACCAGCACTTCATGGATAGGGGAGGCTTCCAGGCCCCGGTGCAGCGCCTCATCCAGGACCTCCTTGTCATGGACAAAACCGCCTCCCGTGCCACCAAGGGTGAAAGAGGGCCGGATCACCAGGGGAAAGCCGATCTCCTGGGCGAACTCTTTTCCTTCCAGGAAGGAGTTCGCCGTCCGGGCAGGAGCCACCGCGATGCCGAGGCGGATCATGAACTGCCGGAATTGTTCCCTGTTTTCGGCCAGGTCAATGGCTTTGATATCCACACCGATCAGCCGGACCCCATATTTTTCCCAGATCCCCAGTTCGTCGGCCTCCTTGCAAAGGTTCAGGGCGGTCTGCCCTCCCATGGTGGGCAGCACCGCGTCGATCTGGTTTTCCAACAGGATCTGCTCGATGCTTTCGACGGTGAGGGGAAGCAGGTAAACCCGGTCAGCCATCATCGGATCCGTCATGATTGTAGCCGGGTTGGAATTGATCAGGATCACCCGGATGCCTTCCTCCCGGATGGACCGGGCCGCCTGGGACCCGCTGTAGTCAAATTCGCAGGCCTGGCCAATAATGATGGGCCCCGAGCCGATGATGAGCACGGATGAGATCGTAAGGTCTTTGGGCATGTTGGATGGGCTGGTTAGTGCGGCCTTCCGGAACGGATGGACAAAACCGTGCAAATTTAAAGCATCCGCGCTGTATCGTGAAGTCCGGACTGAAAAATACCAGAAATGCCGGTCAGGGGCTGACCGGGAATCCTTTTTTACGAAGCAGGTCCCGGATCCGTTGCAGGTAGTCGCCCTGAACCAGGATCAAACCATCCCTGGCGGTCCCGCCGGAGCCGCAGACCGTTTTCAATTCCCGCCCCAGGGCTTCCAGGTCCTCATCCCTGCCCACAAATCCTTCCACCAGGGTCACGGTTTTTCCTGCGCGTTGCCTGCGGTCCAGGCTGACCCTGAGTTGCTGCTCTGCGGGGGGAGGGGTCGCAGCCGGAGTAAAGCCCCGCCCCGGGCGGAACCCGGGATCCGTGGAATAGACAATCCCTCCCGGGGCTGGTGATTGTGGATCCTTTCGTTTGCGTTTCATCATTTTTTGTTGGAACCGGCCGGGGGGCAGATCACCGGAAGGGCCCTGTGGCGGAGCCGGATCCGCACCGTGTGGTCCCTTACCACTTCCATGGCGTCCCCGTCGATCTGCATCCATTCCAGCTGATCGCTGCTGATATCAATTTGCTTTCCCCGGAGTTGCCTGACCTGGGAGGGGTTGAAAGAAATTCCCTGGAAAGATTGCAGGGAAAGGGCGCCCAGGCTCACCAGGGTCACGGGTTTCATCAGGCAGACGTCCAGGACGCCGTCATCCGGCACTGCGGCCGGTGAGACCCTGAACTCGTATCCCAGCTGGTTGCCATTGGCCACATTGATGAAGAAAGCCTTGTCACGGACCCGTTTACCGTCGATTTCCACGAGGTATTCCGCGGGCTGGTATTTCAGGTAGGACTTTGCGATGAGCCGGGCGTAATGAATGAACCCCCGGTTTTTGCTTTCCGAGAACCTTTTTGCGACCAGGGCGTCAAAACCAACCCCGGCATTACTCAGGAAGGGATGGCCGTTGGCGAACCCGATATCGATCCTGCGGGTTTGCTGGAGGTTGATCAGGCGGATGGCCGCAGCGGTGCTGCGGGGAATATCCAGGGACCGGGCCAGCCCGTTACCGCTGCCCTTGGGAATGATGCCGAGCCGGGCTCCAGTTCCCAGGATTCCTCGGGCGACTTCGTTGATGGAGCCATCCCCGCCCACTGCTACGACGATCCTGGTGCCCCCGGCCACGGCCCGCCGGGCGATCTGTTCGCCGTGGCCGGGGTATTCCGTAAAAACCCACTGGTACCGGAACTGATCCAGGTCCAGGTGACGTTCCACCAGATTGCGGAACTCTTTTTGCCGGTCGGTTCCGGAAGATTTGTTCACCACGAAGCAGATCCTTTCCATCGGGTTCCCTGGAGTTCAGAATGTTGCCTTGAGGCTGAGGTCCATGCTCACGGCATGATGGATCAGTGCTCCCACCGAAATGAAATCAACCCCGGTAGCGGCGAACTGGTCCAGGTTTTCCAGGTTGATGCCTCCTGAAGCCTCCGTCCTGGTGCCTGCGGGGATCAGGGGAAGGGAAGCGGCGAGCTCTTGCGGGCTGAAATTATCCAGCAGGATCCGGTCCGCCAGACCGGTGGCCACGATCTGGCGCACCTCCTGTTCGTTTCTTGCCTCAATTTCAATGGGTAGATCAAGATGGTGCTTTTTGCGGTAGGCATCCGTCCGTTCCAGTGCCTGGAGGATCCCTCCGCAATAATCGATATGATTGTCCTTGAGCAGGATCAGGTCATACAATCCCATCCGGTGGTTGGTTCCTCCCCCGATCCTCACGGCTTCTTTTTCCGCCCACCGGAAGTTCGGGGTGGTCTTTCGGGTGTCCAGCAGCCGGGTATGGTAACCGGACAGCCTGTCGGCGAATTTCCGGGTCAGGGTGGCGATTCCGCTCATCCGCTGCATGCAGTTCAGGACCAGTCTTTCCACCCCCAGGATGGTATGCACCCGGGCACTCACCCGGAATGCCACATCCCCTGGCCGGACCCGATCCCCATCCTTCAGGACAGCCTCAAATCCGGAATCTTCCTCCCGAAAACGAAAAATGAGCCTTGCGAGGCCGATGCCGGCGATGATCCCCGGCTCTTTCACCTGGAGGACGGCCT
>JANWKA010000162.1 GCA_025451655.1 Chitinophagaceae bacterium
ATCCGGAAATTGGCCGTAGCGAAAACAGGATTCCGGTGGTTCCAACCGGAAAGGAAAAGCCAGGGATAGCGGGTATTCACGATATCATAGGCACCTCCCTGGCTTTCCGGCCTCGAAACCAGGATATCGGTGGCGAAAAGCTGTGGGTTTTCCAGGGCACCACTGAAAAATTGATGGATGAACCCAGCCAGCTCCCTGTCCCGCTGCATCTGAAGCTGCCCATTGGATATTTCCAATTCCAGCTGGCTGGTGATTTCCTTGGACTGGGACACCATCCGGATCTGGGGGATGGCGCAGGAGAGGGCTGCGATGATGAAGAAGAAAAATCCGCCGTTATTGACCAGCTCATTGGCGGAATGGTTGGAAAGCAGGAGCTGGAACCCGGAAAGGAAAACCAGGGCGGCCAACAGATGGATAAAGGAATTGGAGGCCTTCCAGAAGACAATGAGGTTATAGGAAATGAAAATAGCCGTGAACAGGATAAAAAAAACCGGAAGCACATCAATCCCGACCAGGTTGCATTCCAGGGCCTGGATCAGGGACATCAGGACCAGTCCCACATGAAGGATTCCATAGGGAGGCCTTCGGGTCTTGACAGCAAACTCGTGGCCCAAATAAAGGATGATGGCCACGAACACCCTCAGGAAAAAGAATACCTGCCAGATGTTCCCTGCATAAATGAAATCCAGAATGGTAAAAAGGGGGTAAGCGAAGATGGTGAACCAAATAATGATATTGGAATTGAACCAGGCCCTGAAAAGCAATTTATGGTTAAAGGCCTCCGGGCTGATGAGGGCATGTTCTGAATCCATGACTTTCAAAGACACCAATTGGTGTGGTTTTTCAGGGATTGGTTCCCCGGAATAGGAGTTCACAGGTGGGAATCAAGGGAGCAAATATAAATAAAAATATCAATAATATACCCCTTTCCCCTAATTTTGCGTCTAACCCTTTCCTATGAAATATCTCCTGGTGCTCGGCCTGGCCAGCCTTATGCTCGAAGGGAGTTGCAAAAAAGCGGCCCTCCAGAGCCAGGCCGTGATCGATGAAGCGCGGATCAAGACTTATTTGACCACCAACAAGATCCAGGCCCTCCGGGATTCTTCCGGACTCTATTTTGAAATCCTCAGCCCGGGCAACGGAGTCAATTACCCCGGCGCATCCTCCATGATCACCATCAATTACATGGGTACCCTCCTGAACGGAACCATATTCAGTTCCACTACCAATTCCAATGGGACGGGAACAACGCCAATCACCCTGCAGCTCGGTACTACCGTGACCGGGTTCCAGATCGGAGTGGAGAAGATATCCAAGGGAGGAAGCATCCTGCTTTTGATCCCCTCAGCCCTGGGCTATGGCAAAGTGCAACAGGGGCAGATCCCGCCCAATTCTGTCCTGATTTACCAGGTGGAACTGCTCCAGGTTTATTGACCCGGACGGATGGGGGATTTCCCATTTCCCTGCCCAGGGATTAACTTGCGGTTGTGGAAGAATATCTCAAGTTGCTGAGACATGTGCTGGACCAGGGGATTCCCAAGACAGACCGGACCGGTACCGGGACCCGAAGTTGTTTTGGGTACCAGCTCCGGCTGGACCTTTCCCGGGGTTTCCCCCTGGTCACCACCAAGAAGCTCCATGTCCGTTCCATCATTTACGAATTGCTCTGGTTCCTCAGGGGGGACACCAATACCCGCTACCTTCAGGAAAACGGCGTCAACATCTGGAATGAATGGGCAGATGCAGCCGGGGATCTCGGTCCCGTTTACGGAAAGCAATGGCGCAGCTGGGAAGGCCGGGACGGAAGGACCATTGATCAGATCAGCGAAATCCTCCGCCTGATCCGGACCCAGCCCGATTCCCGCAGGATGATCGTCAGCGCCTGGAATGTGGGGGACCTTCCCCGGATGGCGCTCAGCCCCTGCCATTGCCTGTTCCAGTTTTATGTTGGGCCTCCTTCCGCACCCGGAGGCCGGCCACGGCTCAGTTGCCAGCTCTATCAGCGAAGCGCGGACCTGTTCCTCGGAGTCCCTTTTAATATTGCCTCCTATGCCCTGCTGACCCTTATGATTGCTTCGGTAACCGGCCTGGATCCGGGGGAATTCATCCATACCTTCGGGGACGTTCACCTTTATAATAACCATTTGGAGCAGGCGAGGCTCCAGCTTTCCCGCACCCCTTTCCCCCTGCCGAAAATGATCCTGAATCCCGGGGTGCCCGACCTGTTCTCTTTCCATTATGACGATTTCAGGCTGGAAAACTATATATCCCATCCCTCCATCAAGGCCCCTGTGGCCGTATAGCCTTTCTGCCAAAACCTGACTCCCCATGATCCTCAGCGCCATCGCAGCAGCCTCCAGCAATGATGTTATCGGTATGGAAAACCGGCTTCCCTGGAAACTGCCCGCGGACCAGAGGTATTTCAAGAATGTGACCTGGGGAATGCCGGTGATTATGGGGCGGAGAACCTATGAATCGATGGATTGCCCCCTCCCGGGAAGGATCAATATCGTGGTCACCTCGAACACCGAATGGAAGCGGGACCAGGTGCAGGTTGCGCCGAATCTGGAGACCGCCATCGGCATGGCCGGTGAGGCCGGAACCCGGGAAATCTTCATTGCTGGCGGGGCGGTAATCTTCCGGGAGGCATTCCCGCTCCTGAACCGGATTTACCTCACCCGGATTCATGCCCGGATGGAAGGAGATGCCTTTTTCCCCACCATACCGGAATCCGGCTGGGAATTGAAAAGGAACGATCCCTTTCCGGCTGACGAAAAGAATCCTTACGATTACAGTTTCCAGGTTTGGGAAAGAAAATCCCCCTGAAGGGTCTAAAATTCCCGGTTAGAATCGAAATGCTCCAGTTCCGTTGCCATGGCACTGAGGAAAGTGGCGCCCAGGGCCCCGTCGATGCTGCGGTGATCGTAGCTCATGGACAGGTAGATCATATGGCGGATCGCGATGGAATCTCCCTGCGGGGTTTCCACCACAACTGGCCTTTTCTTGATGATCCCCACGGCCAGAATGGCCGCCTGGGGCTGGTTGATGATCGGGGTGCCCATCAGGCTTCCGAAAGTGCCCACATTGGAAATGGTGAATGTCCCTCCCTGGGTATCCTCCGGCCTGAGCTTCCCTGTCCGGGCTGCTGCCGCCAGGGCATTGACCTGCCTGGTGAGCCCCACCAGGTTGAGCTGGTCCGCGCTGCGGATCACCGGAACGATCAGATTGCCCGAAGGAAGGGTGGTGGCCAGACCGATATTGATTTCCTTGCGGATCAGGATCTTGTCTCCCTCCACCGAACTGTTGATCAGGGGAAATTTTTTGATGCAACGAACCAGGGCCTCGATGAACAGGGGGGTATAGGTCAGCTTTTCCGATTCCCTTTTTTCAAATTCCCCTTTCACCTTTTCCCGCCAGCGAACCAGGTTGGTCACATCGGCTTCGGAGAAACTGGTGACATGGGGACTGGTGGCCTTGGAGCGGACCATATGTTCGGCGATAAGCCTGCGCATCCGGTCCATTTCCACCACTTCGATGTTACTGCCATAAGTTGACGGGCCCTTTGCTCCCTCCTTTTCCCTGGGGGCAGGGGCTGGCTCTTTGGAGTCAGCATCCTGATCTCCCTTTTTGGAAGCCACATACTCCAGCAAATCCTTCTTGGTGACCCGCCCTTCATTGCCCGTTCCCCGTATTTTTTCCAGTTCAGAAAGGCCGATGCCTTCGTTTCGGGCAATGGTAAGGACCAGGGGGGAGTAAAATCCGGCCTGGCTGTTTCCTTCCCGTTGGGGGGATTCAGGAGCAGTTTCAACAGGGGTTTCCCTGGGCCTGGTTTGTTCGGGGACCGGCTGGGGCTGGGGAGCAATGGATTCCTCTCCCGAAGTCTGGATCCGGGCAATCACCGTCCCTACCGGGACGATGTCGTTCTCATGATACAGGATCTCGGTGATCTGTCCTTCTGCGGTGGCGGGTAGTTCACTGTCGACCTTATCGGTCGCGATCTCCAGGACCATTTCGTCCTCCTTGACAAAATCTCCCTCTTTTTTATGCCAGCGCAGGATGGTTGCCTCCATAATGCTTTCACCCATTTTGGGCATCACCAGGTCTACAATTGCCATATGGAACCGTTTAAATTTATCCCAGGTAGGGTTCAAAAGTAACAAAATTACCCCTTGGCCCCTCTAGCTCCCCGGAACAGCTCTAAAAGCAGGAGCAGCGCCTGGTTGGAGGCGGCCTGGATATTGTGTTCCCGGTCAAAACGGAGCTGGATTTTCCGGGTCAAATATTGAGTTCCCGAACAGGCCGCCATCCAAACCGTCCCCACCGGCTTCTCCGGGGTTCCGCCATCCGGCCCCATGATGCCTGAGGTTGCGAGGCAATAATCAGTTCCCAAAAGCTGGCGGGTCCCTCGGGCCATGGCGTCAACCGTTTCAGGGCTCACTGCGCCATGGGCAGCCAGTAATTCCGGATACACTCCAAGCAGGGAAGTTTTGATCTGATCATGATAAGCCACCACGGAACCCCGGTAATAGGCCGAGCTGCCGGGTACCTGGGTGATCAGGTTCGCGATTTGGCCTCCTGTGCAACTTTCAGCCGTGGACAGGGTGGCATTCAAGCCAAGCAATAGCCGGCCGGCAACGGCACCGATGCTGATGTCCTCCCTGGCCAGCAGGAGGTCCGATAGTTCCCGAGCCAGCAGGTTCGCCTGTTCCTCCAGGACCCTGAATGCATCCGGAAACCCCGGGGAAAAGGCCGTAAGCCGCAACTTGAGGTAGCCGAAGGAAGGCAGGTAGGCGAGTTTGATCTGTGGGGGAAGCTGTTTTTCAAATCCTTCCAGGCGGTTGGCCACGAAGGATTCCCCCTGGCCTGCGGTAAGGATGGTCCGGTGGAGGATTTCAGGAGCTCCAAAGCGCTTCCTCAGCCTGGGCAGGACTTCCCGGATCATCATCGCTTCCATTTCGGCAGGCACTCCAGGCATCGAAACGAAGACCTTTCCCTCCCGCTCAAACCACATTCCGGGGGCAGTTCCCCTTTCATTGGATATCGCCAGGCAATCCCTGGGCAGGTCGGCCTGGCGCAGGTTACTGGCCAGAACCGGGAGCCCCCTGCGTTCAAAATATTCCCTGAGCTTCTGGCGGAGCGGAAGGTTCACTTCGAGCGGGGAGGAAAAATAGTGGCTCAGGACCTCCTTGGTGATATCATCCGAAGTCGGTCCAAGGCCACCGGTGATCAGGATGAGGTCCGAATATTCCCTTTCCTGGTCCAGGGCTGCCGTAATGGCTGCGGCATCGTCTCCAACCGAAATCCTTCTTTTGAGCCAGATCCCTTCCAGGTTCAACTGGCGGGCCATCCATGCCGAATTCGTATCCAGCGTCTGTCCGATCAGCAGCTCGTCGCCGATGGTGAGGATGGAACAATTGACTGGATGGTTGGTCATGATCTTTTTTGGCAAAACTGGTGCAGGAAGGCCACGCAGGTTGATCAGGTTCCCCCGGGGAAAAAATAGGGTCTTAGCAGATCCAGCAACGGATCCGGAAGACTGGTCTTCTTCCGGGTTTCCCGGTCCAGGACGACCAGGGTGGTTACCCCGACATGAACCAATTCCCCGGAGGGGTTGAAAAGCTCGGCATGGAACTGCATCCGGGAATTTTCCGGCCATTCCCTGAGGGAGGTCCTTATCGTGACGAGCTCATCATATCTGAGGGGTCGCAGGTACCTGCAATGCAGTTCGGCAACGACTATCACGATCCCCTCCGCCTCCAGCCGGCTGTAGGAATAGCCCAGGTTGCGAAAGGATTCGGCCCTGCCCACTTCAAAATATTGGGCATAATGACCATAATACAGGTAACCCATCTGGTCGGTTTCCCCATACCGGACCCGGATGGCTGTTTCGGACTCGTACAAAGGATTGTTTTAAAGATGAAACCATTGCCCTACCGGATCATGCCGTCAACGGAAAGTTTTCCCGGACCCAAGAAAAGCAGGGCAATGCAAACCATCAGGTCAAACCAGACCAGTTCCTGTTTCCCGATCCCTGCATGGGGCATCACCAGGATTAATATGACCACCATTTCCAGGGCGATCACGACCGCCGCAAGCCGGGTGAAAAGGCCGATTAAAAGCAAAAAGGAGCATACCAATTCAGAAAACAGAACCAGCACCAGGGAAATCCCGGATCCAATATGTAACGGATTGATGAAGGTCCGGGAAATGGAAGTATAATGGATCAGTTTCGGCCAGCCATGGGTGAAAAGCAGCAGGGCGGTCCCCACCCTCAGGATCAACAATCCAAAATTGGCCCAGCCTGTGCTCAGGTGGCCGGAAAAAAATCGGCTCATGGCTTTGGAATACCCTCCAAATTTACAACGAAATGTTAAATTCCGAAGTTATCCACAGGCTATTCAGGTCAGGGGACTGCCCGCCAAATATCGGCTAACTTTGCTGGCAACCCGCAGCATTCCCCGGCCAATCCCAGGTCTGGAAAATAATTTTCATGTGATTGGCGTTAGAACTGCGGCGGCCCCGGTTGCCCTTTAATTTGCCTACATGCCTGATCCAGCCCGGTTCAAAATCGGTTTTTTTTTCATTCTGCTTCTCTGGACATTTGCCTTTTCAGGTAACGGTCTGCCCGCCAGCGCCCAGGAAACCCTGGTTTATGCAGACCAGGACCGGGATTTCAGGGAAGGGAGGGAATTTTTTCAGGAAGGGAAGTATGCGGTGGCCATGGTCCAGTTTAAAAAGATCATCGACAAGATCGGATATTTCCATGCCACAAACCGCCAGCTCGTCCTGCAGGACGCCACCTATTATTATGATATTTGCGCCCTGGAGCTGGACCAGCCCTACGCCGAAAAGGTGGTCACCGATTTCATTGCCCAGGTTCACAATCAACCCAGGGCGCAGCTGGCAAGCTATTACCTGGCTCGGCATGATTACCGGCAGAACCGTTTTGCCGATGCGCTTCCCTATTTTGAAAAAGCAGGCATCCAGAATCTATCCAACGTCCAGATTGCCGATGCCCAATTTGAACAGGCCTATTGTTATTTCAACCTGAAGGAATTCAGTCAGGCAGAACCCCTGTTCGCATCGATCAAGGATCTCCACGGAAAATATTATGTTCCGGCCAATTATTATTTCGGGTTCATCGCCTTCGATCAAAAAAAATATGAAGAGGCCCTGACCAGCTTTCAACGCATCCAGGACATCCCCAAGTATGATATCATTGTGCCCTATTATATCGCGGAGATCTATTACAGCCAGCACCGCATGGACGATCTGATCCGGTATGCCACTCCCTATGTTCGCAAAGGCAACCTGTATTACGACCTGGACCTGAAACATCTCCTGGGCCAGGCCTATTTCGAGAAAAAGGATTATACCAATGCCCTCCCCTACCTTGAAGCGTATTATAACCAGGCATCAAAGGTCAGCAAGGAAGATGTATATGAACTTTCTTACTGTTATTACCAGACCGGGGCCTACGGCAAAGCGGTCTCCGGTTTTCGCCAGCTGGGGCAGGAAAAGGATTCCCTGGGCCAGAACGCCATGTATCTTCTGGCGGACTGTTACCTGAAAACGGGGCAGAAAAGCAGTGCCCGGAGCGCTTTCGGAGAATGTGCCCGGTATGATTACAGTCCCTTGCAGGAGGAAATCTCCATATTCAATTATGGCAAATTGTCCTATGAACTGGGCTATCAGGACGTGGCCATCCAGGACCTGGAAATGTTCAACAGGAACTATCCCCAGTCGGCATACCTGACCGAAGCCCGTGAAATTCTGGCCCACCTGTTTATCAATACCAGCGATTATAAGGACGCTCTTTCCGTTCTGGAGTCCATATCGGACAAATCTCCGGATATGCAGAAGGCCTTCCAGAAAATTGCCTATGGGAGGGCCCTTCAGCTATTGAACGATCAGCGGCTCGATGAGGCGGACAGCCTGCTGGGCGGATCCCTTCTTTTTCCCCTTGATCCCGCCCTGGTGGACCTTTCCTGGTTCTGGAAAGGTGAGATTGCCTACCGCCTGGGCCGCACGGATGACGCCCTGGCGGACCTCCGGCAATACCTGACCCTGGCCCCCGGAGGGGTGCCTGCATCCAGTGGCGAAGCCAACCCGCAGACAGCCCGATACAACCTGGGGTACTGCCTGCTGAAGAAGGAAGATTATGCCACCGCTCTGAACGATTTCAAAACCGCGGAATCCTATTCGGGCCCGGGAAGCCGCCAGCTGGCCCAGGACGCCCTTTTGCGGGAAGCGGATTGCTATTATATGCTGAAGGATTATGGAGATGCCCTTTCTCTTTATGACCGGATCATTTCCGGGAACCTGCCTGGAGCCGATTATGCCCTGTATCAGAAGAGCATCATCACCGGGATCAACGGGGATTATTCCGCAAAAGTGTCCATGCTCCAGCAGCTTTCCGCCAAATTCCCCACCTCCAGCCTTTCAGGTGAGGCCGGATATGAGATCGCCACGACCTACATGAACAACCAGCAATACCGGTCCGCAATCCCGTATCTGAAACAGGTCATTGATAAACGGCCCCCCGGGCCGGATGCCCCGAAGGCCATGCTCAACCTCGGGCTTGCCTATTTCAATCTCAACGATAACACCGAAGCCCTCCAGGCTTACCAGAACGTAGTAAACCAGTTCCCTTCCAGCCCTCAGGCCGATGAAGCGTTACAGGCCATCCGCAATATCGATGTGGCCAACGGGGACCCGGGAGCCTATGTGTCCTTTTTAAAATCCACCGGAAGGACCGTCAATCCTTCCGTGGAGGATTCTGTCAATTTCTCCGCTGCCGAAACCCGGTTTGGGAACGGGGATTACCCCGGGGCCCTTCAGGCATTCAATAATTATTTATCCCAATTCCCCTCCGGGCAGTTTGTACTGGAAGCGAACTTTTACAAGGCGGAATGCCTTTATGCCCAAAAGAATTACCCCGCCGCATTACCCTGTTATGAAGCTGTGCTTTCAGGTGGCAACAGCCGGTTTTCTGAAAGATCTGCCGCGATGGCAGCCGCCATTTGTTATTTCCAGACCAAGGATTATTCCCGGGCAAGAACCTATTACCTGCAGCTCCGCCAGGAAGCCACCACCAGGGAAAATGCCCTTTCCTCCCTCCGCGGCCTGGTGCTATGTGATTTCCAGCTCCAGGACTGGACCGATATGAAGGCCGATGCTCCGGCCCTTCTGGCCTCCGGAAATACCAGTACGGATGACCAGATCATGTCTTATTTCTATTTGGCCAAAGCCTATAAAGCGGAACAGAACTGTGATTCGGCCATCCAGACCGACCGGACTGTAATCGCCCTGACCAAATCCCAGATGGGCGCCGAGGCGCGGTATGATATCGCAGAATGCCTCTTTGAGGAAAATGACCTGAAGGATGCTGAGCCTGCTGCCTTCGACGTGGTCAAATCGACCCCATCCTATGACTATTGGATCGCCAAAGCCTATATCCTTTTGGGGGATATTTATACCCGGGAAAACGATTATTTCAACGCAAGTGCCACCCTGCAAAGCGTTGCAGACCATTGCACCATCCCGGAACTGGCCCAGCAGGCCAGGGAAAAGCTGGCCCAGGTGCAGGCTGCCCAAAGGGCATCTTCGAAAATTTCGGACAATCCCACCGATTCATCCGGCAAACAGCCCTGAACCCATGAAATCTCCGAGGGGACAAATCGAGGTATTGCGGTCCAGGATCCTGGAAGCGGCCCGGAAAGGATTGCCTTGGCTCACGGTGGCCCTGTTTTGGGGATCCCATGGCTTCGGCCAGGATTCCCTCAAACAACAGACCATCGACATATTCAGTTCCTACCAGCCCAAGCTCCGGGAGGCGGCGAAGCTCAACCTTACGGCCTCTCCGCCCGAACTGGACACGACCCGTCCCAGGCTGTCCTATGATATCCCCGCCCTGAATCTGTATTTTGAATACCAGCCTGTTCCTTTAAGGCCCCTGGCCATGGGCCAGGATACCCTTCCTGAATTGTTGAACAACTTCATCAAGGCCGGCTTTGGAAATTATTCCACCCCCCTGTTGCAGATTGGGGTGGGAAGCGGAAGGGGAGGCGACTATAGTTATGGAGCCTATTTCAGCCATCTTTCTTCGGTGGGTAAAATCCAGAACCAGGATTTCAGCAATGACGAGCTCACCCTTCATGGGGAATATGCACATAACGGAATCCGTTACGATGCAGGACTGGAATATATCCGGAACGGAGTGAACTATTACGGATACAATCACGATTCCCTGAAATTTTCATCTGGACAGGTTGGGGAGGTGTATAACGATTTTCAAATCAAGGTCGGCCTGAGCAACGACACACAATACCTTTCAGGGGTGGATTTCAGTCCCCAGCTCACCCTGACCCATTTCTTCGATTCCCACGAGCGGAGCGAATCCACCTTTTACCTCAAGGCCCCGGTATCTAAAAAAATCGCCGACGGAATTTCCCTGAGTGCTACATTGATCGGTGATTATTCCAATTATATGGACCCCGGGCAATCCCTAAGCAACGATGTCACCGCAATCCACCCTGCGCTGAATATCGTCAAGCCCGGTTTTACCCTGCACGCCGGCCTGAACCCCACCTGGTCCCTCCAAAAATTTTACCTCCTTCCCGATATTGTCAATGAAACGAACCTGATCAAGGACCAGGTGATCCTGAGCAGCGGGTGGGTTTCCTACATTGAAATGAACAGTTTCCAGCATCTGGCGGATGAAAATCCCTTCATTGCGGGGTATTCCACTCCCGAAAACACCCGGATTGAGGAGAAATATTCCGGGATCAAAGGGACCATTAACAGTCATTTCAATTACAACACCAAGTTCTCCTATATCACCTATTCCAATATTCCCCTTTTCGTCAATGATTCCATCGACGGCAAAACCTTTTATCCGAGGTATGAAACCCAGCTGACTGCCTATCAGCTCCACGGCGAAATCGGATATATTTCCGAGGAAAGTTTCCAGGCCAGGTTCAGCATGGACTGGTTCGATTTCCTCAGACAGCAGACAGAAAAGGAACCCTGGGGATTGGTCCCCTTCAGGATGGAGTTTTCCCTGGAAGATGAACTTTTCCGGAATTTCCGGGTGACCGGGGATGCCTTTATCACGAGCGGGAGTTATTACCTCCAAAACGGAAAAAGCGGAAAAACCCCGGGTGCATTCGACATGAACCTGGGCGTTTCCTATCAGATTTCCAAAAATTTTGGCCTTTGGATCAATGCAAATAATATCTTTAACTCCAATTACCAGAGATGGCATAATTATCCCGCCCTGGGCTCGAATCTCATCGGCGGTCTGCTCATTAAATTTTAATAGTCCGGTTGGACCTTTTACCCCATATCGCGGAACTCCTGTTCCGCCAAAAATCCTTTGAACTTCCCGGGATTGGAAGTTTCCTGCTTTCTTATACCCCCGCCATCCTGGAAACCGGTGAGGGGATCATCCTTCCTCCCAGGGAAAAAATCCTTTTTGACGAAAGCACCGAAGGATCCGTTACCAACCTGGTCCGGTACCTTTCCCAGAAGGAACACCTCAGCGAGCCACAGGCGAATGCGGAACTTGAAAAATCCATACTGAGGATCAAGCTGAGCCTTGCGGAGGGCTTCCCTGTGGAATTGCCGGAGCTGGGAACCCTGAAAAGGAACATGGAGGGGAAAACCGAATTCTTCCCGATCCTGAAAAATCCCGTTTGGGAACCGGTTGCGGCCATTGCGGTTCCCCAGCCTATGGCTGCAATACTCCCGGCTGAAAGCCCTTTCGCAATAACCGACCTCCCCAGGCAGCAGGCCCTTCCGGGAATTACCCGGGAACATATGCCCCAGCGCTGGTGGTGGGTGATGGCATTTCTGGTCTTTGGGCTGCTCATTGCGATGGTACTTATTCTTCGGGAATGTGCCCTTTCCACCCAACCACCGGTAGCCTCATTCAAGTCCCAAATCCTTCATTCTCCAGCCGCCATTCCCCCGGTCATCCAGGAGGCCAAAACGAGCTTGACCCGGGATTCCCCTGTGACCAGGCCGGAGCTGATCAAGGATTCCCTGCATTATAATATCGTTTTCGCATCTTTTACGGATCCTGGTCTCGCCAGGAAAAAATACCATAAGATCAGAAACTGGGGGCATCCCGTCGTGCTGCTGCAATCAGTCGAAGGCAATTATTTGCTCGCAGTACCCTGTTATTCATCCAGCTCGGATACCACTGCAAAACTTTCGGAAGTAAGGCGCAATTACGGAAGGACCGCCTATATCCTCCATTCCACCCTTCCGGATTAGTTCCCCGGCCTTATATTTGCCTCTTATAAGCATTCGTGGCCTCCACCATTCATCTGGATCATTGCCCGGTCTGCGGATCCTCCAGCCAGATCCGGGAATTGTTCCGTGCCCTGGATCATACGGTGACCAGGGAAAGTTTCGCCATTTGGAATTGTTCCAACTGCACCACCCGGTTCACCCAGGATATCCCTTCCCCGGAAACAATCAGTCGTTATTACAAGTCAAAAAGGTACATTTCTCATTCCGATACCCGTTCCGGCTGGATCAATAAGCTCTATCATGGGGTGAGGAGGTTTACACTTTCAGCCAAACACAGGTGGGTGCAGGAAGCCACCGGTAAAAGTTCGGGGGCCATTTTGGACCTGGGAAGCGGAACCGGGGCTTTTTTAAAACTTATGAAAAAGCAGGGTTGGCAGGTTACTGGCCTCGAACCGGACCCCGGAGCCAGGAAGGTGGCCAAGGACCAACATGGTCTGACCCTGCTGGATGCAGCCCTCCTGGATCAGCTCCCCGGAAGAAGCTTTCATGCGATCACCCTTTGGCATGTCCTGGAGCATATCCACGACCTCCATGGCACCCTGAAGAGCCTCCTCCGGCTTTTGAAGCCGGGTGGAAGGATCCTCATAGCCCTACCGAATTACACGAGTATCGATGCCCTTCATTACGGTCCCAGTTGGGCAGCCTATGACGTGCCCAGACATCTGTATCACTTTTCACCTCCAGCCATGCAGTACCTGGCGGGCATTCACGGTATGGAACTGATGAAAACCAAACCCATGCCGTTCGATGCCTTTTATGTCAGCATGCTCAGTGAACGGTACCTGCATCACGGGGCCCCCTTAATCCGAGGGGCTTTCATAGGATTAAAATCCTGGGGGAACGCTCTTTTCAACCCCCAGCAATGCAGTTCCCTGGTTTTCATTTTCCGGGAGGGAGCGGAATTGGATCAACCGACGCGGAAACAATAGGCTACGAAGCTTCCATCATGTGAAAAAGATACCGGAACGGGCAGGATCTTGCCGTCCTTTTGGCGTACCCGGGGGTATCCATAGGGGTGCTTTTCAATCTGAAGGTCTGAATTGGGGAAAATCCGGCCCAGGCTTTCTAGGGAAAAAATACGAACAGCTTTGGCCTGATCATCATAGGAAGGATTATCAATCCTTCGAACCCGTTCCACCACCCTTTTGAAATTCTCATCCCCAAGAACAACAGAATGAACCCATCCCTTAAAAACAGCGGATTTAAAATGGAGGGTATGGGAATCAAATCCTACCCTGCCCCCGAATAATGTTCCCGGAGCATCCCTGAACAGGCCGTAATCCGGTTTGGACCCGGAAATTCCATAGTTTCCCAGATCCAAAAAATCCTCAAGAATGAAACGGACTGGTGAAAAAATCAAATCCGGAATAATTCTTTTCAGATATTTGAATGCTGCTTCCTTCACCGACCAGGATAGCCAAATGAAGGCATCCAGGGACAATGAGGAGTTATTTCCCGGCGGGAAAAGGCCCAGTTCGGTCCGGGAAAGAAATTTGGAATAAAATCGCTCATCCAGAGCCCTTCCCCGATTCGGGTGATCCAGCGATACGATATCATTCCCAATGCTGATCAACCGGGCTGATTGAATTTGGCGGAAATCACATCGATGCAATTTCCGACCGTATACATTTTTGAAGCCATATCAAAATCGATTTCAATTTTATATTTGGACTCAGCCTCGATAATGATGTCAACCAGATTTGCGGAATTGATCTTCAAATCCTTCACCAGGTCGGTATCCTCGTGAATATTTGCAAGCATCTCCTTTTTTTCAGTATAGGGGGCCAATAATTTTTTCAATTCATTCAAAATGGCAATTCTATCCATACATATTGAATTTTGAAAAGATGATGCAGGCATTGACATCCCCAAAGCCAAAATTGGCTTTGGCAACCACATTGATTCCGGTCTTTATCGTTTTCCTGGGCAGGTTATCCATTCCAACCAGATCCACAATATCGGGGTTGGGATCTTCAAGATTGAGGTTAGGGTGGACGAAATTATCCCTGATCTGCAAAACCGATGCCACAGCCTCAATGGATCCAGCGGCGCTCAAACTATGCCCGATCATCGATTTCAGGGAATTGACCCGGGGAAATTCCTCCCTGGAAAGTCGAAGGGCCCTGGTCCAGTTCTGAATTTCAAGGGGGTCAGCCATCGTCGCGGTAAGATGTCCGCTGATCAGGTCGATCGACCCGGGGTCAATTTTGGAATGTTCCATCGCTTCTTCAATGCACCTGATGACCCCTTCCGATCCAGGGGCCG
>JANWKA010000163.1 GCA_025451655.1 Chitinophagaceae bacterium
ACCACTTCGGCCATGCCGAAAAGGATCAGGAGAACCGAAACGGCCAGGATACCCAACGGCCGGTGTTTGCCCATTTCTTGGAGATTTCCGGGAAAAGGAAGACAGCCTCCCCAGGCTGCCGGGGATCAGCCCTCCAGGGGAGGATTCTATTTGCTTTTGGTCTTTTTTTCCAGTACCACCCTTCCCTTATAGAGCAAACGGTCCTCGGACCAATGGGCCCTGTGCCTCAAATGGGCCTCTCCGCTGGTGGAATCCCGGGAAATGGTGCCAGCCTCCGTTTTATAATGGGTCCTCCGCTTGGCTGAACGCTGCTGGGAATGTCTTCTTTTGGGATTGGGCATATTTTCTCGGGTTTAGGATGGTTTTCTGAACTGCTCCAGACCTTTCCAAATGGGATTGGCTGTTTTTTTTTCAGGTTGCTGCATCTGGTTCAACATACCCAGTACGATGGGGTTACAACCCGGATTTCCGGAGCTGTCATTGGAATGGATGCGTTGCATCGGTATGCTCAGCAGGATGAATTCATAGATCCATCCTCTCAGGTCCAGGTGGGATTCCATCCTGGAAATGTAACTCACTTCCGGAGCTTCATCCGGTGCGACTGATCCGGGATCATCCACCAGCTTGACCACCTGGTCAAACTCGTCCCAGACCGGCATTTCGAAAGGATCCCCGCAGCGGTCACAATTTACAGTAACTGACCCGGTTATCTCGAATTTCAGGAGGAAAAAGCCGGGGTTCTTATCCAGGACCAGGCGGACCAGCAGGTGGCAGCCCTTAAAATCCGGTTGCTCTCCTTCTGAAAAGAACTTATCTTCGATTTCGAATTCAAACCTATGCACTCCGTTTTTCAAGCCCACGAAAGGGATCTCGTATAACCGGCGTGACTTCATGGCTCGACCTCCCTCAAAAATGAGGATGCAAAATTAAACCAATTTCGCCTGAAATTAAAATGGAGCTGTGTCTGGTGCCCTGTTTAATATAATTTTTTTTACTATATTAGCAAAAATCATAAAGGTATCCCTGAACCCGGCAGCCTGGTATTCGTACCGGATTGTCCAAGTTTCCTTCATCCAGGATTAAAACAGGCCATGATGATATAATTTTAAAACCGTATCCTATTTCAAAACCATACCAATGAATCCAGGCAGAGCAAATCGCCTTGAGGATAAATATCTCAGGAAGTTTTTGCCCCACGATCCGCAGTTTTCCAGTTCGGAACAGGACCATACCATGGGCCTTACCGAAAAGGATGAAATCCTGAAGCTCCCCATTTCCAGCGTATTTTTAGGGTCCCTTTCAGGAATCCTGATCAGCAATTCCAATCATGTATTCATCACCGCCAACAGGGTCCTGCTGGGCGGTTTCAATGAGCTTTGGCCCGATGCCCAGATCATCGGCAGACACTGGTATGAAGCCTACCATTTCATCAAACCCTATCTCCAGAATGCGGATGACGCCCTGCTCAGGCAGGAAGACCTCCTGATCCATCACCGGGAATACCTCGGCCACGAACTTTACCTGAGAAACGGAAGGACCCTTTCCCTGAACTACATCCCCGTTTTCACGCGCGGAAAATTCCGGGGATCTATCTGGCAATTCTCCGATGTGACCAGGCAAAAGGCCGAACGGGCCTCCTTCCAGAACCAGGATGAACCATTCCGGTCGACCCTGGACCGGCTGCTGGTCGGATACAGTGAAGTGGACCTGGAGGGAAGAATCACCAAAATTTCAGACGGATTCTGCCGGATTTCCGGGTATACCAGCGAAGAATTGATCGGCAAAATGATCCGGGAGGCCCTGGTGCCTGCCGGTCCGGACGGTTCCCCTCCGGAGAACCAGGAACCTTCACCGGTTACTCCTCCTGGGCTTTATGAGATGGAAGTGGTGAACCGGGACGGCACCCGTAAATGGGTGCTGACAAGTTCGACCCATTTATTCGACCGGGACGGCAACCTGGTAGGGGAAGTGGGAGTCCATATGGATATCAGCGGGCAGAAAAGGGTCCAGCATGATCTTGAAAAAGCCAAATCGGTTGCCGAACAATCCCAGGTGGCGATCGAGCAGTTCCTTGCCAGCATGAGCCATGAGATCCGGACTCCCCTGAACGCCATTATCGGGATGACCCACCTTTTGGGGGATACCAGGCTGAGCTCAGCCCAGAAAGAATACCTCCAGATCCTGCGCAACTCAAGCAATATCCTCCATGGCCTCATTTCGGACATTTTGGATTTTTCCAAAATCGAGTCCGGTAAAATGGAGATTCATCACCGGGAATTCGACCTGCCTGGTTTGGTCAACACCATGGTAGAAACCTTCCGGTACAAGCTGAAAAGGAAACCGGTATCTATCCATCTGACCGTTGACCGGAAGATCGGCAATTACCTGGTGGGAGATGATATCCTGCTCAACCAGGTGCTGCTTAACCTGCTGGGAAATGCAGAAAAATTCACCAGGAAGGGGGAAATCTATGTGCGGATCCAGTTGGCCCGGGAGGAAACGGATCGGAAATGGATTGAATTCAAGGTTGGGGATACGGGCATCGGGATCGAAAAGGACAAGCTGAATTTGATATTTCAGGATTTCAGGCAAGCCGATAAAGCCATCCGGGGGCAATACGGGGGGACCGGCCTGGGCCTTTCCATTTCCAAAAAACTGATCGAACTGCAGGGCGGAAGCATCCAGGTTGAAAGCACTTTTGGGGAAGGGACCTGTTTCACCTTCAGCCTTCCCTTCCAGGATACCGGCAGACCCACCGAACTGTCCAAAAACCAGGGATACCGCGCGGTTACCCAGAGTGAAGTATTTGAGGGAGCGAAGATCCTGATCGTGGAAGACAACCTGATGAACCTGAAATACCTGACCAGTCTGCTGGAACGGATGAAGATTCAGTTCGATGTAGCCACCAACGGGATGGATGCCCTGGAAATCAGCCGCCAGCAAGCCTTCCACCTTCTGTTGATGGATATGAAGATCCCCGGGATCGAGGGCATGGAACTGGCCCGGATCATCCGGAATGAGGAAAACCCCAACCGGACCACCCCCATCATCATCATCACTGCAGCTGCCCTGCAAAGCACCGTCCAGGCTGCCCGGGAAAACGGGATCAATGATTTACTGACCAAACCCTACACTCCGGAACAGCTGATCACCCTTCTGCGCAAATACCTGGTAGAGGATGAAACGGACGCTGACCATCCCAGCAGGGTATCACCCAACCCCAATTTCGAATTCAGCCACAAACTGGATGATAGCTATCTCAACGAGCTTTATGAACAGAATGTGGAATATGCCATCGGGCTTTTCACCATTTTCGTGGATAATATTGACCAGGAATGGAAGGAAATTTTGGTCGCTTCCGAAGCCGGAAACGCCGAGCTCGTCCGCCAGCTGGTCCACAAGATCAAGCCCAATTTTTCGATGGTGGGACTGACCTGGGTGAGCCGGATGATGGAAACCGTGGAACGGAGCATCAGGGATAACCAGGATTTTTCCCAGGTTCCCTTCATTCTCGGGGAGGCGGATGCCGAATTGAAGACCTATCTGCCGATGGTCATTTCCGAATTGGTACGGATGCAGCAATTCCTGGCCGGACCGAAGTAATAATCCCGCTTTTAAGCCCGCGACCGGCCCTTTTCCTAAAACACCTTCCAGCGATCCAGGATTTCTTCCACCCGCCGGGGATAGCTACCCCCGAAGAGGACCGCATGGACCAGGAGCGGATACAGCTGAAAGCATTCCAGCCTTTTCTCCCATCCCGGTTCCAGGGGATGGACCTCCTGGTAATGGAGGTAAAAACTCCGGTGGAAGCCTCCGAAAAGAAGGGTCATCGCCAGATCCATTTCCCGGTGGCCGAAATAAACCGCCGGATCATAAAAACAGGGATTTCCCCGCTCATCGCAAATGAAATTCCCGGCCCAAAGGTCCCCATGGAGCAGGGCGGGGGGTTCGGCGGGAATAAGATCCCCGAGATAATCACAGGGCTTCTGACTATTCCGGCCATATTTTTTGGCCAATCTCCCCAAATCCACCGCCATCCGCAACAGGGGTTCCAGCCTTCGGGACCAGAAAAATTCCGGCCAGCCCCGGCAGGGCTTATTGGATTGGGGGAGGCTGCCGATGAAATTATCCTGATCCAGTCCAAATTCTGCCTGGGTGTTCCGGTGAAGGCGAACCAGTCCCCTGGCGAAAACTTCCCAAAAATTCCGGGTCACTTCACCTTTTGAAATCCATTCCATGACCAGGAAAAAAGTTGGGCCAAAAGAACCTGAAAGCAGGGGGGTGGGGACCCGGAGCGGGGAGGACCTGGCCAGCAGTTCCAGGCCAAATGCCTCTTTTTCGAACAGGTCGGCGATCCGGACGCCGGAATTCAGCTTCAGGAAGTAATCCCGTCCATTCCCCGATAACCTGTAAGCGAGGTTAATATCCCCTCCCCGCACCGGCTGAACCTGATTTATAGCTATTTTCACTCCTTGTTTGCGGCTCAGGCCCTCTTCAAGGACATTTAACAGCTCGGCAGAAATCATGGCGGTGAAATGGGATCCAGGCACCAGAAACAGGATCAGGACAAAGGTAGCCTGTACGGCGATTCTCCTGGGCCTGTCCATTGGGCTGAACGAGATCTTTGACGGCAGCAGGCCCTTCAGGGACTGGTATGGTTTATCCGCATATCCCTTCCTTTCCCGGATCCAGCGGATCCTCACGGGATGGTGCCCGTTCAGCCTTGGGGATATGCTCTATGTTCTGGCCGGACTGGGATTGCTTTTATATTTCATCCGGTTGGGAAAGTCCCTTTGGAGGAAGAAGGGAATTTCCGTGCTCCGGCTTTCCCTGGACGGCATCAACGGACTGATTTTGGTTTACCTGCTCTTTCTTTGTTTTTGGGGATTGAATTACCGGGGCTACAGAACGGAAAGGGATTTTCAGATCTTTCCGGGAGCCTATTCCGATTCGGAATTAAGCAGGCTCAGTGCCTGGTTGCTGGATAATACCAACCGGTATCACCGGATGGTGGCCGGCTCAGCCCGGGACTCCACGGTCCTGAACCTCCTTCCGGATCAGGTTTTTGCGGATGCCCGGCAGGCTTATCTTGCCTCGGAAAGCTCGGCACCGGGTATGGTTTACCGCCATCCCTCCGTGAAGCCTTCCATGTTCGGCTATCTCATGAACTATATCGGGGTCAGCGGGTATTATAATCCTTTCACGGGAGAAGCCCAGGTCAATACGGCCATTCCCCAGCTCCTCCAACCCTATGTATGCTGCCATGAGATGGCCCACCAGCTGGGTTTTGCTCCGGAAGAATCGGCCAACTTCGTGGGTTATGTTGCGGCCATGCACAGCAAGCTCCCGGTATTCCGGTATTCCGCCAATTTCGACCTCCTGATATACGCCCTGGGGGAGCTGAGGTTCAGGGATTCCGGTGCAGAAAAATCGCTTTGGGCCTCACTGGATACGGGGGTGAAAATGGATTACCGGATCATCAGGAATTTTTACAGGCAGTTTTCCAATCCCGTGGATCCCCTGATGAGCAGGATGTACGACCGTTACCTCAGGGCCAATAACGAAGAAGCGGGGATCTACAGCTATGATGAAGTGATCGGCCTGCTCATCCAGTATTACCGGAAAATCCCCGGTAGCGATCGGGCTATTTCCCGAAAGAGCAACTATACCCCACCAGGAGGGTAGCCGCCCCGGTGGTATTCTCCCCGTTCTGGGTTCCCTTCTGGATATTGAGGAACCCGTAATTACCACCGGCTTCCAGGAAAATTTCGTTTTTGCTGAATTGATAGGCCACTCCGACATTGGCGTCGATCCCGATGTTGACGGTATTGAGCTGACTCTTGATGTTTGAATTGTTATTAAAGGATTGAGGGGAGGGGCTGAGGGGTTGGGTTCCCGCCTGGTCTGCATAAATCATGCTGGAACCGGAGGTCACCTGTTTTGCGGAAAGAAGGATTCCCAGGAACGGACCGGCATCCCCGTAAATCCGGATGGGGCTCGTGCCTCCCGGGTTAAATCCGAATTTGGCCAGGATGGGGATCATCAGGTAATTCAGCTCGGCCTCGCTGTTATAATTCGCATAAACATACTTGGGGGCGGTTCCCTCCGGATATTGCTGGGCAATCTGGGCTGGGGTCGGGAATGCCTGCATCCCGTCCTTTTTGCCCCCCTGGGAGGAATATTCCACCAGGCCTTCAAGGGAAAAAAGTTTGGATACCTGATAACCCACCAGGGCTCCGAAATCAGGCCCTAACCGGGATTTGTATCCGGAATTCAGGGGGTTTTGCGCCGAGGCAGGGGCGCCCAGGTCAGGGACGCTGATCCCGCCCCTGATACCGATGGAGAACCCTTGTCCCAAAGCGGGAAGATAGAGTCCAAGGCAAGCCAAAACGGCAAGTAAGTAGTTCTTAATCATAGCAATGAGTTAGGTTTAAGATATTCAAAGATAGTTTAAAGTAGCTCAAGAAATCCAGGCATCAGGCCCGCCGGAAAATGGAGGATCCGGGTGGTTTTTTCAATCAGTCACCTGGTTCTGGTTTCTGGCTGAAACCCAGAAAAAGGGGGTGGGGTTGTCCTGGGCCCTATTGCCGGTATTCCCCCCACAGTTGGCGGAGCGTATCCGAAATTTCTCCCAGGGTGCAATATTGTTCCACCGCCTGGATCACCTCCGGCATCAGGTTGGCCTGCGTAGCCGCCGTTTCGAAAATCC
>JANWKA010000164.1 GCA_025451655.1 Chitinophagaceae bacterium
AAGGTTTTGAAAGGGGTTCGCCTGAGCCCGAACGCCGGCTTGATCCGCAAGGGGCTCGTGATTATCCAGTTTTGCGTTTCCACCATTCTGATCATTTGTACGGTGATCATATTCCAGCAGGTCCGCCACGGAAAGGACCGGGACCTGGGCATGGACCGCCAGAATCTGATCGATGTTCCCCTGCGGGGGGACATGGCCAACCATTTTGAGGTGCTTCACCAATCCCTTCTCGCGACCGGGCTGGTGAAGGATGCCACTTTCGGGGAAAACCAGGTCTTTTCCCTGGGATCCAATGGGGGCGGCTTCTCCTGGCCCGGTAAAGATCCCTCAAAGGATGTCCTGATTACCGAGGAGGCGGTCTCACCCGGATATGTCAGGACCATGGGCATGCACCTGGCCTCCGGCAGGGTATTTTATCCTGATGCGAAGCTGGACAGCAACGATATCATCATCAATGAATCCCTGGCCCGGCTGATGGGCAAAGAAGGGGTGGTGGGTCATTACCTGGTCCGGTCCCCCAACCGTTGGAGGATTGTGGGGATCGTGGATGATTTCGTTTACAACAACATGTACCAGGCAGCCAGCCCCCTGGTCTTTTTTTGTTATCCCTCCGTGACCAGTTGGCTCTTTGTGCGGTTTATGCCCGGGGTTGATCCTGAAAAAGGAATCGCCGCGGTGGGCAAAGTGGTGCGTGGGGAGCAACCCGCATATCCCTTTGAATATTACTTCGTGGACCGCCAGTTTGACGAACTGTTCAAGAGCGAGACCCTGATCGGGACCCTGGCCGCGGTTTTCGCAAGCCTGGCGGTATTCATTTCCTGCCTCGGCCTGTTGGGACTTGCGGCATTCAGCGCCGAGCGCAGGACCCGGGAGATCGGCATCCGGAAAGTCCTTGGAGCCTCCCTTTCCGGGCTCTTGGGGCTTCTTTCATCGGAATTCCTGAAACTGGTTGCAATGGCCTGCCTGGCGGCCCTTCCCATTTCCTGGTGGATCATGCATAACTGGCTGGAGAATTATGATTACCGGATTTCCATCCAGTGGTGGGTTTTCGTGGCCACAGTTGCCGGAGCCCTGGGTATCACCCTGCTCACGGTCACCTTTCAGGCCTGGCGGGCTGCGGCGGTTAATCCCACCAAAAGTCTCAGGGCCGAATGAAACGGATTACTTTATAATTGGTCATGCTCAGGAATTATTTCAGGACGGCTTTCAGGAACATCCGCAGGGACCGGTTCATCTCCCTGGTAAACCTGTTTGGTCTGGTGGTGGGACTCAGCTGTTGCCTGGT
The DNA here is from genome assembly GCA_025451655.1 of Chitinophagaceae bacterium. Lineage (GTDB taxonomy): Bacteria > Bacteroidota > Bacteroidia > Chitinophagales > Chitinophagaceae > JANWKA01. The sequence continues at coordinate 1,286 of JANWKA010000164.1, forward strand.
GATCCTCGCCTACATCTCCGGCGAGCTGAGCTACGACCGCTCCAACCCCAGGGCATCCCGCATCTACCGGGTCACCCGGATCTTTTATGGTCCGGGTGGAGGCCAGGACCTTCATTTGAGCTCGGTGGCTCCTCCATTCGGGCCCCTGCTTCAGCATGATTTCCCGGAAATACAGGACATGACCCGGCTGCTGCCTAACGGAAGCCTGCCCCTCAGGTATAATGAAAAAATATTCAACCAGGGGAACATCTTTTTCGCAGACGCTCATTTTTTCAATTTTTTCAATGTTCCTGTGCTTTCGGGGATGCCGAAAACAGCCTTATCGGGCCCCTACCAGGTGATGATGACCCCCGAGATCGCACAAAAATTTTTCGGCCACGCCGATCCGGTGGGGAAAGTGATACAGCTTGGAAATATCAGGCAGGGATTCCTGGTTACGGGGATTTTCAGCGACTTCCCCCGGAATTCCCATTTGCACCCTGAGGTCCTGGTCTCCTTCAATACCCTGCGGGACACCCTGATTTATGGGGAAAACCAGCTGGAAACCAACTGGGGAAACAATTCCTTTTATACCTACCTGCTGCTCGCCCCTGGATACCCTGCCGGGCGGCTGGAGGGCCAATTTCCAGGGTTCATCGATCGCCATATGCATTTTGACGGTTTGCCATCCGGTGTCAAAGTATCCCGGACCACTGCCCTTTCGCTGGAGAAGCTGACCGATATTCACCTGAAATCCCACCTCGATGATGAAATCGAGGCCAATGGAGACATCAGGAGGGTTTATATTTTTTCCCTTGTGGCCTTGTTTATCCTGCTCATAGCCTGCGTCAATTATATGAACCTGGCCTCCGCCAGGGGGGCTCTCCGGGCCCGGGAGATCGGGGTGCGCAAGGCGATCGGCGGTACCCGGATAGAGATTATTTTTCAATTTCTTGGGGAATCCATCCTGATGGTGGCCATCGCCCTGATACTCGCTGGAATTATAGCCAGGATCGCGCTGCCCTGGGTCAACCGCCTCGCAGATACCCAATTGAGCGGGGAATTCTTCACCAGGCCCTGGGTCTGGGTGACCCTCCTGTTGATCCCCGTAACGGTGGGATTTATCAGCGGGATTTACCCGGCCCTTTTCATGTCCTCTTTCCGGCCTTCGGTGGTGCTGAAAGGAATCTCCAGGGTGGGAGGAGGAAATATCCCTTTACGCAAGGCCCTGGTGATTTTCCAGTTTTCCATTTCCATTATCCTGATCATTGCCACCCTGGTGGTATTCCAGCAGCTCCATTTTGTGGAAAGTACCCCCCTGGGATTCAATAAATCCAATGTCGTGGTCACCCGCTACCCGGGAGCCCTGGGCAATCATTTCCAGGGACTCAGCAATGCGTTGCTCCGCAATCCCAGGATCCTTGGAATTGCCCGGTCCTCCCGGATCCCTACCGGAAGGTTGCTGGATGAGCTGGATGCCAAGGCCCTGATGGGTAACAAGATGCAGCCTTTGAAAATTACACTGAAGTATGTCATGGTGGATCCGGGCTTTTTGCCGGTATACGGGATCCATCTTCTGGCCGGAAGGAATTTTGACCGGAGGTTTGCAACCGATTCTGCGTCATTTATTCTCAATGATGCTGCTGTAAGAGCCATGAACTGGAAATCTCCCCGGCTGGCATTGGGAAAGGAAATAATCTATGGGGGTGTTGCTGGAAGGGTCATCGGCGTTGTACAGGATTTCAATTTCGAATCCCTTCATCAAAAGATCATCCCCATCCTGTTTGCGACCTACCCGGAGGATCAATCCAGTTATAACCAGATTTCGATCCGGATATCGGGGTCGGATATCGGAGCTTCCCTGGAATTCCTCAAAAATACCTGGGCCAGGTTCCTCCCGGATGAGCCCCTGGATTATGCTTTCCTGGATCAAAAGTTTGCCCAGGAATATGAAGGGGAACTGAGGGAGGGGGGGCTGTTCACCTTTTTTGCCTTCATGGCGATCTTTATCGCCTGCCTGGGTCTATTCGGACTGGCCTCATTCACCATTGCCCAACGGACCCGGGAAATGGGAATCCGGAAGGTCATGGGGGCTGGAATGGGGCAATTGATCTCCCTGCTTTCCCTTGATTTCATGAAACTCGTTCTGGTTGCGGTGGTGATCGCAGTCCCGGTGGCATGGATGGCCATGAACCAGTGGCTGGACGGATTTGCCTATAAAATCCATATCCAGGCCTGGATCCTGGTTTTAGCCTGTTTTGGCGCAGCCATGGTCGCCCTGGGTACGGTAGGAATCCAGGCGGCTAAAGCCGCCCTGGCCAACCCGGTTACCGCCCTTCGGTCGGAATAACGGGAAAGGAATTTTGGAAAGCAGGGGGAGGGGTCTGTAATGATTCTGTGCAAGGTTTAGGGTCAGAAATTTCAATCAAATTGGAATCGTGTTAAAAAATTATTTTAAGGTAGCCATAAGGAACCTTTGGAAAAGCAAAGGATTTTCCCTGCTCAATATCCTTGGACTGGCCATCGGACTGGCGACCTGCATGCTCATCCTGATCTATGTCCGCAACGATTTAAGTTTTGACCGGTATAATAAAAATTTTGCCCGGATCTACCGGGTGGATGCCGATATCATTTTCGGGGGATCCCACCTGGTGCTCGCTGCCGGTCCTGATCCCCTTGGGCCTACCCTGAAACGGGATTACCCTGGCGTCGAACAATATGTCCGGTTTCATGATAGGGGCGGCCTCATGGTCAAAAGGGGCGATGAAAATATTTCCGAAAACAGGGTAATTTATGCGGATTCGACCCTGTTTGAGGTTTTTTCCCTGCCCATGATCGAAGGAAACCCTTCGACTGCCCTCGTTGCGCCCCACACAGTCGTAATCACCGAATCCATGGCGAGGAAATATTTTAACTCGGTCCATGCCCTGGGAAAGACCATGATCTTCAATGGTTCGGATCTTTACCGGGTTACCGGGGTGATCCGCGATATTCCCGACCAATCCCATTTTCATTTTGATTTTTTCCTGCCCATGTCCCAGGACGACCAAAGCAGGCGGAATTTCTGGCTCGGCGGTAATTTCAACACCTATATCCTGCTCAGGCCCGGCACCGATCCGGCGACCGTGGCATCCCATTTCGAGGAGATGGTAAACCGGTACGCCGGGCCCCAGGTGCAACAGGCCATACACAGTTCCCTAGCCGAGCTGAAGGCGAAGGGAAACAACTTCGGGTATAGCCTGATGCCCCTGGGAAGGATCCATCTTTATTCCAATAAAGTGGGGGAATTCGAACCAAACGGGTCCATCGAATTTGTATACATTTTCTCGGTAATTGCCCTGTTTATCCTCCTGATCGCCTGCGTCAATTTCATGAATTTGTCAACGGCCCGGTCCTCCCTCCGGTCGAGAGAGGTGGGAATCAGGAAGGTCCTGGGATCCCTGAGGAAAGCCCTGATATTTCAGTTTCTGACCGAGTCCATTCTGGTCGCCGCCGCTTCCCTGGTTCTGGCTGTCGGAATCGCCTTTCTAATGATGCCCTATTTCAACCAGCTTTCCCGGCGGCATCTCCGACTGGGGTTGTTCACCGATCCCTGGACCATCCCCGGGCTTCTGCTCCTGATGGTCCTGGTCGGCGGAGTGGCGGGAAGTTACCCCGCCTTTTACCTCTCGGGATTCAGGCCGATCCAGGTCCTTAAGGGGAAGCTGGCTGCCGGATTCCGCAGAAGTAATTTGCGCAACACCCTGGTGGTCTTCCAGTTTTTCATTTCCATCGTGCTGATCATCGGAACCATTGTCATTGATTCCCAAATGGATTATATCCGGCATAAGAAGCTGGGATTCAACCGGGATCATGTGCTGATTATCAATAATTGCTACCCCCTGAATGACAATGCCCGGGCCTTCAAGGCCGAAGTGCTTCAAATGTCCGGGGTGCAGGACGCCACCATGACCGGATTTTTGCCCACCGGCGGGAACCGCAATGACAACAGTTTTTTCAAAAGCTCCTCCCTGGATCAAAACGGGGCCATCCAGATGCAGACCTGGACCATTGACGAAGATTATATCCCCACCCTGGGCATCGGGATTTCAGCAGGCCGGAATTTCTCCCGTCAGTTTCATACCGATTCAACCGGGGTGATCCTGAACCAGGCAGCCGTGAAATTGCTTGGATGGAGCGACCCGGTCAACAAGAAGTTATATACCCTGAAACAATTCGGCTCCCAGGAACTCATTGCATATCATGTGGTCGGGGTGATCAGGGATTTTAATTTCAATTCCCTGCGGAAGGAAGTGACTCCGATGGGCCTATTCCTGGGTAATAATAACGGCAACCTCGCCATCCGGATCAACACCAATGATATCAGCGGATTGATCGGAAGGGTGGAGCACCAATGGAAGATCATGGCCCCGGGCCAGCCTTTCAGCTATGAATTCATGGACGATGATTTCAATAAAATTTACCAGGCGGAAGAAAGGACAGGTAAAATTTTCGTCTCTTTTGCCATTTTTGCCATCCTGATCGCCTGCCTGGGTTTATTCGGCCTCACGGTTTATGCCGCCCAGCTCCGGATCAAGGAGATCAGTATCCGCAAGACCCTTGGGGCTTCCGTTTCGAGCATCCTTTCCCTGCTTTCTATGGATTTCCTGAAACTGATCCTGATCGCTTTCCTGGTCGCCTCGCCCGTTGCCTGGTGGGCCATGAACAAATGGCTCCAGGGATTTGCCTACCGTATCGGGCTTTCCTGGTGGATCTTCCTTTCGGCGGGGATCCTCGCCATTATGATTGCCCTTTTGACGGTCAGTGTGCAGGTCATCCGGGTGGCAGCAACCAATCCGGTCAATGCCCTCCGGTCTGAATGACCGGCCGGCGGGAGGTACGGGACCGGAATGGACCGTTTATTTTTGGCCGGGTAAACCATCATGTTCATTTAAATGATTCCTAACGGGATCCGGAGGTAAGAAAATGATTGAATTAAATAATATTTCGAAATGGTATGCGGTAGGCGGTAACCGGAACTATGTGCTGCGGGACGTCAAATTTTCCGTCAGGGAAGGAGAATTTGTATCCATCATGGGTCCTTCTGGTTCCGGAAAATCTACCCTCCTGCATATTCTGGGTTTGATCGATGAGCCTTCCGAGGGATACCATTATTTCATGGGGGAGGCCGTGCACCTGCTCAAGGAAAAGCAGCGGTCAAACCTCGCCAAGGCCAATATCGGATTCGTGTTTCAGGCTTATCACCTGATCGATGAGCTGAATGTTTATGAAAATATCGAAACGCCCCTGATTTACCATAATGTAAAAGGGTCGGAACGGAAAGCCATGGTTGCGGATATGCTGGACCGGTTCCAGATCGTCGGGAAAAAAGACCTTTTTCCTTCCCAGCTTTCGGGGGGCCAGCAACAGCTGGTGGGGATCGCCAGGTCGCTCATCGCCAGTCCCAGGCTCCTGCTCGCCGACGAACCCACGGGCAATCTCAACTCCAGGCAGGGAGAGGAAATTATGGAGCTTTTTCGCAAACTGAACAGCCAGGATGGGGTCACCATCATTCAGGTCACCCATTCTGAAAAAAATGCCACCTATGGGAAAAGAGTCATTCACCTGCTGGATGGAAAAATCGAAAAGGAAACCCAGGAGTAAACCAATCATCAGAGCCGTAAATCCGGTGAAAAAAAGAATGAAATGAATCTGAAATGGCCATTGAAAAAAAGCGGAATTCCCCTCGCCCTGGTTTCCCTGCTCCTGTATCTTCCCGGATTCGGACAGGATACCACGGGGGGGAACCTCTATACCCTGCAACGCTGCGTCGACCTTGCCCTGAAAAGTAATGTCTCTGTCAAGACGGCTGAATTCACCCTCCGCGGGGAAAAGGCCAACCTGCTGGGGGCTATTGGAAACATCCTTCCCAATATTAATGGAAATGTTTCCCGGTCCATTGACAACGGGAAAAGCATCAATCCTTATACGAATTCCTATGTGAATCAGTCCCAGACGGCTGATAATTACCAGCTTTCGGGAAGCATCGTCCTTTGGAACGGATCCAGCATATATAATTATCTGAGGCAGAATTCCCTGGCCTATAAGGCCGGAAAAATGGACTGGCAGCAGGCCAAAGACCAGGCTTCGATCAATGTCATCCTGGATTACCTGACCGTCCTGAATCTGCAGGAACAATTGGCAAGCGCTGATTCCCAGGCAGAAGTTACCCGGGACCAGGTCGTCCGGCTCACGGACCAGAATCAGGAAGGAGCGATCGCCCCTTCCGATCTCTTCAATGAAAAGGGGCAACTGGCCAGCAACGAGTTACTGGTGATCACGGACCTGAATTCTCTTCACACCGCAAAGATCAACCTCTGCAAGGACATGAATATCCCATACGACACCGCCATGCGGCTGGA
>JANWKA010000165.1 GCA_025451655.1 Chitinophagaceae bacterium
CGGTCCGATACGCTGGCCAGGCTGAGGGGAAGCCGGGTGTCGCTGTCCATCACCTTACCGGTTACCCGCACCTGGGAGCTGGCAGGAAGGGTAACCGCTAAAAAAATGACCAGTAAGGGTACGGTGTAAATCCGGCTCAAAGCTTTCCCCATGGGTTTCCCAAACCTAAACACTCTCCTACCGGTGAACCATGGCGACCCTGTTAAACTTTTGATAAATTGTCGCATGGTTTCCATTTGATCCTCACGGGGCAAGGGCCCGGCTTCCTTCCGGACCGCTGAAATGGCCCTTCCAGCCTGTTTCCTGAAATTTTCCGCGAGCTCCCGGGGGCGGGCCTGATCCGGATAAAATTAACGGGAATTTCCCAGACCCTGAAGCGGTTGGGAACGGGGATGGCATTTCAGGTCAAATCAGATTTGTTTGCCTTCGGGGATGAAGGTAATTTTGCAGGTTCAAATTCAAACGGGATGATCCAGGTTAAGGAACTGAGCCTTTCCTATGGCAAAAGGGTATTGTTCGATGAAGTGAACCTGGGGTTCGTGAAGGGGAATTGCTACGGCGTCATCGGAGCCAACGGAGCCGGCAAATCCACCTTCCTGAAGATCCTTTCGGGAGCCCTTGAACCCACCCGGGGATCCGTCGAAACCGATCCCGGGGAACGGATCGCCGTCCTGCAGCAGGACCAGAACCAGTTCGATGATTGCCGGGTGATTCACACCGTGCTGATGGGCTATTCCCGGCTCTGGAAAACCATGCAGGAACGGGAATCCATTTATTCCAGGTCCGAACTGTCCGAGGAGGAAGGGATCCGTGCGGCCCACCTGGAAGGGGATTTCGGGGAAATGGGCGGGTATACGGCAGAAAGCAACGCGGCTTCCCTGCTCAGTGAGCTCGGGGTCCGGGAAGATTATCATGCCCAGCCCATGAGCGCTCTTCCCGGTCATCTCAAGGTCCGGGTCCTGCTTGCCCAGGCCCTTTTCGGAAATCCCGATATCCTGCTGCTGGATGAGCCCACCAACAACCTGGATGTGGAAACCGTGTCCTGGCTGGAAGAGGTGCTTTCCGGCTATGAAAATATCGTGGTGGTGGTTTCCCATGACCGGCATTTCCTGGATGCGGTCTGCACCCATGTTGCTGATATCGATTTCGGAAAGATCCGGATCTACACCGGAAACTATACGTTCTGGTATGAATCCAGCCAGCTGGCCGCAAGGCAGCAGGGAGACCGAAACCGGAAAATGGAGGATAAAAGGAAGGAATTGCTGGAATTCATCGCCAGGTTCAGCGCGAACGCCTCCAAATCCAAACAGGCCACCAGCCGGAAAAAAGCCCTGGAGAAACTGGTCATCGAGGAGATCAGGCCCTCCAACCGCAAATACCCCGGGATCATTTTCAAACAGCACCGGGACCTGGGCAACCAGGTGTTGCAGGTTTCCAGGCTTTCCCGGATCATGAACGGAAGGCTCCTTTTCGGGGATACCAGTTTCTCCCTGAACAAGGCAGATAAAGTCGCCCTGCTTTCCCGGGACCGGATGGCCCTTACCGCATTTTTTGAATCCATCCGGGGGGAAGCTCCGGCAGCCCAGGGGTCGGTGGAATGGGGCACGACGGTGATCAAGGCCTGCCTCCCCCTGGACCATAACGGCTTTTTCACCGGGGATCTGACCCTGATGGACTGGCTGAGGCAATGGGTACCTCCTTATATCACCGAGGTGGATGAGCCCTTTTTGAGGGGGTTTTTGGGAAAAATGCTCTTCAGCGGGGACGAGATCCAGAAAAGGACCTCCGTCCTTTCCGGAGGGGAGAAGATGCGGTGCATGATTGCCCGCATGATGCTCCAGCAACCCAATCTGCTGATCCTGGATGAACCGACCAATCACCTGGACCTGGAATCCATCACCGCCCTGAATGAGGGCCTGTCCGGATTCAAAGGGGCCATCCTGTTGGCCACCCGGGACCACCAGCTGATGCAGACCGTGGCCAACCGGATCATTGAGCTCACTCCGGCAGGATGCATTGACCGGGTAACCAGTTTTGACGATTATATTTCAGACGAAAGGATCCACGCCCTCCGGGAATCCCGTTACCCAGCGGCCGGATTGACTGCCGCCTGAACTTTTCCTTCCCCTCAGCCAAATTCCCCGCCATGGCTTACCAGATTCCTGAAGCAACAGTGATCGGACACGTCCACCTCAAAGTGACCGACCTGCCCAGGGCCCTTGATTTTTATTGCGGCCTCCTGGGTTTCGAACTGATTGCGAAAATGGGGGAGGATGCGGCATTTATCTCGGCGGGTGGCTATCACCATCATATCGGCCTTAACACCTGGTACAGCAAAAACGGCCCTCCCGCTCCCCGGAATTCCCCCGGGCTTTTTCACACCGCCATCCGTTACCCTTCAAGAAAGGACCTGGCCAACATTTGGAAACGGATCCACGAAGCCCGCTACCCGGTAACCGGATTTGCGGACCATGGGGTCAGCGAGGCGATCTACCTCAATGATCCGGACCAGAACGGAGTGGAGCTTTACTGGGACCGTCCCAGGGAGGCATGGCCCCGGGATCCCCGGGGGAACCTGGTCCTTTACACCCATGAGCTGGATGCCGCCGCCCTGCTTCTTGAAGCCACCTCCCAGGAAAAAACTCCTGGATAAAAGCCCGGTTTGCCGTATTTTACTGCCTTCGCCACAACCTTTCCCAAACCAAAACCTTTCCATGACTGAAAATTCCAGGAGGAAATTCCTCAAATCCGTCGGAAGCACCGCAGCCCTGGCGGTGGGGGGTCCCCTGCTCGGAAAAGCCGGGTCCCTCGAGAATTTGATCCTCCTTCACCCTGAAAAAAGGTCCGGACCCGACGACAGGGTAAGGATTGGAACCGTGGGTCTTGGGATCATGGGATTCAATGACACCCGGGATGCCCTGAAAGTTCCGGGCGTTGAACTGGTAGGTGTCGCTGACCTTTATGAGGGCAGGCTGACCCATGCCAAAGAAGAATTCGGAGCCGGTATTTTCACCACCAGGGATTACCGCAAACTGCTCGAGCGCAAGGACATCGACGCGATCATCTGCGCCACCCATGACCTTTGGCACAATACCGTGTCCATCGATGCCATGGAAAGCGGGAAAGCCGTTTATTGCGAAAAACCCATGGTTCAGCATCTGGAGTTCGGGCACGCGGTTGTGGAAACCCAGAAACGGACCGGGAAAGTAATGCAGGTCGGAAGCCAGCGGGTGAGCAGCATCGCCTATGCCAAGGCCAGGGAAATTTATCAGTCCGGGGATATCGGGGATTTGAATATGGTGGAAGCCAAAATCAACCGCCACGATGCCCTTGGTGCCTGGGATTACAGCATCCCCACGGATGCCAGTCCGGAAACCATCGATTGGAATACCTTTTTAAAGGACACCCCGAAGATCCCCTTCGATACCGACCGGTTCTTCCGCTGGAGGAAGTATCAAGCCTTCGGAACCGGGATGCCGGGGGACCTTTTTGTACATCTGATCTCGGGGCTTCATTTCCTCACGGATTCCGCAGGCCCTACCCGGATCTATGCCAGCGGGGAACTTTCCTACTGGAAGGACGGAAGGGATGTGCCGGATGTGATGGTGGCGATTTTCGATTATCCCAAATCCAAAACCCACGCAGCGTTCCGTTTCCTGCTCCAGGTGAATTTCGCTGACGGTAGCGGTGGAGGGGAGTATACCCGCCTGATCGGGACGGACGGGATGATCGAAATGGAAGGTAATTCCTTCCGGGTGAAGCACCAGAAACTTCCCCAGGCCCCGGGCTATGGAGGCTGGGATTCCCTGGACACCTTCTCCCAGGAAGAGCAAAAAGCCTATGTCGCCTGGTATGACCGGAAATATCCGCCGGATACCCGGTCCGTCCTGCAACCGAAGGATATTGTTTATTCCGCCCCGGATGGATATGATGAGCATGTGGAGCACCTCGCCAATTTCTTTGAATCCGTCCGTACCGGAAAATCGGTCGTGGAAGATGCCTTGTTCGGATTTAGGGCAGCTGCACCGGCCGTGGCTTCCAACATGAGCTATTTTGAAAAAAGACCCATTCACTGGGACCCGGAATTGATGAAAGAGGCCTGAATCAGATTCAGGACCGCTATTATTTTCTCTTTCCGGCCGGCTCATGCCTGCTCAAAGCCTGGTTTGCCTCCCCCCTTCCCCGGGCATCCGGAGGCATCCCCCGGAGGATTCCCCTGCCGGGGCCCTTCACAATAAGCAGTAATTTCACCTGTTTTTAGGTAAACAGATTGAAATGGGGCGGAAATTGACCTGGCTTGCGCTTTCGCTCCTCCTGTTTATTTCGGTTTCCGCCCAGCATCAATCTTCCCTTCCCGCTCCCAATCTGCGGACGAGGATGATTTCCACCCGTGCAGATACCGTGCAGGTCGACAGCCTGAGCATCGTTCCGGGAAGCTTCAGCCTGGCCGGTGTGCCTGATTCCGGTTATGTCCTGGATGAACCCGGCTCCCGGCTGGTCTGGAAGGTGAGGCCGAAACCCGACAGCGTCCGGGTGAATTACCGGGTGTTTGATTTTTCCTTTTCCAGGGACTATTACCATAAGGACCTTTCAAAGCTTTTCCAGTCCTATGTTTTCAGCCCCTATGTATACCAGGGTGGGGTCGCTTCCGCTTCCCGGTTCATCGATTTTGGAAATCTCAATTATAACGGGAGCCTGGCCCGGGGCATTTCCTTTGGCAATACCCAGGACGTTGTGGTCAATTCCAATCTGAACCTGCAGCTTTCCGGAATCCTCGCGGACAGCATTCTGCTGGTCGCCGCGATTTCGGATAACAACATCCCCTTCCAGCCTGAAGGCAACACCGAAAACCTGCAGAACCTGGACAAGGTATTCATCCAGTTCAGCAGGCAGCGCACCAGCCTGATCCTGGGGGACTATGATCAGCAGCAGTCGCAAAGCCATTTCATGCATTTCTACCAGCGGATGGAAGGAATTTCGGCCCATACTGCCTTTAGCGCCGGTTCTCCCCGGGACAGCAATTCCCTCGAGGCCAGCGGAGCGGTGACCAAGGGAAAATTCGCGCAGGATATTTTCCAGGGCGAAGAAGGAAACCAGGGACCCTACCACCTGACCGGGGCAAACGGCGAGCAATATGTCATCGCTCTGGCCGGTACCGAAAGGGTATTCCTGAACGGCGTCCTGATGAGAAGGGGGCAGGATCAGGATTATATCATCGATTATAACACCGCTGAAATCACCTTCACCCCGAAAAATCTGATCACCCATGACACCCGCATCCAGGTGGAGTTTGAATACACGGATAACAGCTACCTCAATTCCCAGCTTTATCTCTCCGACAGCTGGTATTCCGGGGACCGTCTGAAGCTCACCCTGAACGCCTATTCCAACCAGGACGCGAGGAATGCTCCTGTTTCCCAACCCCTCAGCGCGGATCAGATCTTCTTCCTGGGACGGGTGGGCGACAGCATCAGCAAAGCCTATTTTCCTTCCGTAAGCCGGGATACTTTTTCTTCCTCCCAGGTGCAGTATGCCCTGATCGATACGTTGGTGGGGGGGAAGATTTACGACAGCGTTTTCCGTTACAGCACCAACCCTGACAGCGCAAGCTACGCCCTTGCATTCACCCTGGTCGGCCAGGGCAACGGGAACTATGTTCCACTCGCTAACGGAGCCAACGGCCAGGCCTACCAATGGGTGGCCCCCCTGAACGGAGTAGCGCAGGGGAGCTATGCCCCCGTGGTCCTGCTCATCACCCCGAAAAAACAGCAATTGTTCACCCTGGGCGGAGATTACCGGATCAGTGCCCACAGCAGCTTCAGCACCGAGCTTGCCCTGAGCAATAATGATGTCAATCTTTTCTCCCGGATCCAGAAATCCGGAGATTTGGGGGGAGCGGCCAGCGCGAGATTCCAGTCCGACCGGCCGTTTTCAGGAACCGGGCCGGGGGAAACCGACCTTTTTTCTTCTGTCAGTTACGAATTCACCGCCCGGAATTTCAAAGCCCTGGAACCCTTTCGCAATGTTGAGTTTTACCGGGACTGGAGCCTGGGCCTGAATTCCGTCCTTCCCCGGGAAGACGAGCAGCTCGTTCAGGGAACCCTGGGCATCCGTAAAAACGGTATCGGAACCCTTTCCTATGCTTTTTCCGGTTTTTTCAGGGGGGCAGATTTTTCGGGCTTCCGCAATATCCTGAGCGCTATGGCGACCCGGGATGGTTTTACCCTGAACGGGCAATTCAATATCACCTCCGGGAGCGGACTGGAAGGCAACAGCCGGTTCCTCAGGCCCCGGTTGGACTTTTCCAAATCCTTCAAAAAACTGGACGGGATCACCCTGGGAACCGGTTATGCCCTGGAGGATAACCGAATCCTGGATCCCCGGGGAGATTCCCTGTCCTTTCAAAGCTTTTCCTACCAGGACTGGCAGTTTTATTTGAAAACCCCCGATGCGGACCGAAATAGGATTTCCCTTACCTATACCCTGAGGACCGACCGCTATCCCAGGCTTACCCAAATGATAAAAGGTGATCTCAACCGCATCCTCAACCTTTCCGGCCAACTGGGTAAAAATCCCCATGATCAGCTCCGCTGGAACTTCACCTACCATAACCTGGCTGTTTCGGACAGCGCCCTGTCCGGCCAGCAGGCCGGGCAGGGCCTTCTGGGCAGGCTGGAATGGCTGGTCAATACGCGCAAGGGCTTCCTGACTTCTTCAACGGTATATGAAACCGGGACTGGCCAGCAGCCAAGGCAGTCTTTCACTTATGTCCAGGTACCTGCCGGGCAGGGGGATTATGTCTGGATCGATTACAATCACGACAGCATACAGCAGGTCAATGAATTCCAGAAAGCCATTTACAAGGATCAGGGCAATTTCATCCGGGTCTATACGCCCTCCGGGCAATACGTCAGGGCCAATTATATCCAGCTCAATCAAAGCATTGCACTCAACCCGAAGCAGCTTTTCCCAAACAGGACCCTGAAAGGATTTCCGGCCCTGATCTCCCGGTTCTCCAGCCAGTCGTCCCTGCAGGTCAACCGCAACCTCCAGGACGGAGGGTTGTCCCGGTTCAATCCCTTTGGTCCTTCAGTCCAGGACAGTTCCCTGATCTCAACCAGTTCCCTGATCACCAATGCGGTTTTCTTTAACCGGCTCAGTCAGGTTTGGAACCTGGATTACACCAATACGAATTCAGCCAATAAATTCATGATGAACTATGGCTTTGAAAGTGAAAAAACAAGCCGTCAGATGTTTCACGGGAGGTGGAATTTTTCCAGGCGGTTCTCGGCGGAGATGAATTGGCTCCAGGGGATGGAAGCGGATTATTCGCCGAGCTATGCCAATCTGAATTACCAGGTTTCTGAGCTGGAAATCCTGCCCCGGGTCGATTATACCTATGGATCGACCATGCGGATCACTTTCAGTTATACCCGGGATCGGAAGGCAGACCTCCCCTCCGATGGGGGGGAGACCAGCCTGAGCCAGGCCATTTCAGCCGAGCTGAAGTATAATGTGCTGACGGCAAGTACCCTGGATATCCTTTTAACCTATGACCAGATCCGGTTCCAGGGCCTGAGCACCTCCACGGTAGCCTATACCATGCTGGACGGCCTGTTGCCGGGAACCAACCTGCTTTGGCAGGTCAATTACACCCGGCGGATCGCGGGTAACCTGGAAATAGACCTTCAATACCAGGGCCGCAAGCCCGGAGCAGGCATGGTGATCCACAATGGGCAGATCTCTGCCAGGGCCCTGTTTTAAAATAAAAAAGGGAGCGGCTTACGGGCCGCTCCCGGATATATGGGGACTAAAAATGTTCCCGGTTCAAAGGAAACCACTCTTCTTCATCGTTACATCTCCGTTTCCGATCTCGTAACCGGCTTCATAAATCTGAACCTTGTAATCGCCGGGTTTGAAGGTGGAATTCTGTTTCCAGTCAATGCTTACGTTCTGTTTCTGACCCGTGGCGTAATCCACCGTTTTTTTGGCCGTATATAGCTTTTCAGTACCGTCGGCGAGGGTGAACCGGCCACTTCCCAGGGCTTCCACAGCAAGGGGAGTCCCGTCCGGGGCGGTGATGCATACATAAAGATCTTTGGCACCACTGTCTGAAATCCGGTTTTCATCCAGATCGAAAGTCACCCGCATCAGGTCCGCCCGCTTGGCTTTTGCTGTGGCGATTTCCTTCCCGTTATGTTTCAGATGCAGGGGCAGGATCTTGATGTTGGATGCATGGAGCACGGAACCCAGCTGGACCTTTTGGGTCAGGCCCTGGTTTTGGGAATAAACCGTGTCATACTGTTTCTTGATGGAATCCCGCTGATTGACCAAAACAATCTTTTCGCCCTGGAGCCTTTCCACCTGAGCCTGGTATCCGTCGATATTGGATTGCAGCTGACCGATGAGTTGCTGGGCCTCAGCCAGCTTCTGGGCGTCCAGGTTCCTTTGGTGCAGGATACCCTGAATCCTGTTTTTCAGGCTGGACAGGTCCTTGTCCTTGGTTTTTACCAGGCTGTCCATTTTGGAATTGCTCGAGGTGAGCTCATCCAGCCGGGCCAGTGCTGCATTATATTGTTGTTCGATGGCGGTTTTCGCGGAATCCACGGTAACCACCTGGGTTTGAAGCTGGGCTTTTTCCTGTGTATTCCGGGTTTTGTCCCAGATCAGGTAACCCCAGGTTCCTGCAAGGGCGGCGATCAGGATCGCGTAAATCAGGCCCTTGTTGCTTCTCGGCCTTTCGGGGGAAGAACCGGAAGTGTCGGGAGATTGGGTATTGAAAGATGTGTCAGCCATATGGAAGGTTTTTTTATGGGTTAAGATGATTTCAATTGATGTTTAAGTTTTTATATTTACAAAGTCCAATTCTTTTCGCTTTGCTGGATCAGGTCAAACTGGAAAACCTGCTTTTCCTCGATATTGAAACGGTGGCAGGAGTCCGCAATTTTGATGACCTTAATCCCCAACTCAGTGCCCTCTGGTTGGACAGGTTAACAAAAACTACGCCAGAAACCGGCGACCTGGACCAGGCCTGGACCGAAAAGGCCGGCCTGCAGGCTGAATTTGGGAAAATCATCTGTATATCAGTCGCTTACCTGGTTCAGAACCAGGATCAAATGGCCCTGAGGATCAAATCGGTCGCCGGGGACCATGAGACTGAAATCCTCTCCAGGTTCCTGGAAATGGCCGCCGGATTTGTGTCCCGCCACCGGGCATTCCAGTTCACTGGCCACCATGTCCGGGAATTCGATATTCCCTATATCTGCCGCAGGTGCCTGATCCTGGGGGTACCGCTGCCAACCTTTCTCCAGTTTCACGGGTTGAAACCCTGGGAGGTCCCGGTCCTGGATACCCTTCAACTCTGGAGGTTCGGGGATGGGAGGCATTTCGTTTCCCTGAACCTGATGGCCTGCGTTCTGGGGATCGAAACCCCGAAGGACGATATCAGCGGCAGCCAGGTGGGCCGGGTTTACTGGGAGGACCATGACCTGGACCGGATCAGCGCCTATTGCCGGAAAGACGTGGTTGCGGTGGTCCAGATTCTGCTGCGGATGAAGGGGCTGAAGCTGCTTGAGCCTGAAGATATCCGGGTCATTCCCTGAGGGGACTGGCTCCCCAAATCCCGCCCCATGACCTATGCCGGAATTCTGGAGGAACTGAAGGAAGGACGTTTCAAGCCATTCTACTGGCTGGAGGGGGAGGAGGATTACCCGATCGATCAGCTCACCGGCTGGCTGGAGGAAAACCTGCTTGACCCGACGGAAAAGGAGTTCAATTTCACGGTGTTTTACGGGAAAGACGCGGACTGGGCCCAGGTGATCAATGCCTGCCGCAGCTATCCCATGTTCAGTGAAAGGCAGCTGGTGATCCTGAAGGAGGCCCAGACGATGAAGGACCTTGAAAAGCTCGAGCCTTATTTCGAAAAGCCGCTATCCTCCACGATCCTCGTGGTCTGCCATA
Source organism: Chitinophagaceae bacterium (assembly GCA_025451655.1). Lineage (GTDB taxonomy): Bacteria > Bacteroidota > Bacteroidia > Chitinophagales > Chitinophagaceae > JANWKA01. The sequence goes on from JANWKA010000165.1 coordinate 9,961, forward strand.
AATGGGGCAAATACGACGGAAGGACCAGGCTGTCCAGGCTGGCCAGGGAGCACGGGTCGGTGCTGACCACCAAAAAGCTGGACGAACGTCAGCTTCAGGCCTGGGTCCTGGAATACTTTACCTCGAAAGACTACCGGATTGGACCCAAAGCCCTTTCCCTGCTCATTGAGCATACCGGAAATGAAATGTCCAGGATCGCCAATGAAGGCGCAAAGTTGCTGCTCAACCTCAAACCCGGAATCGAGATCAGCGACCAGCATATCCAGGATTATATCGGGATCAGCAAGGAATACAATGTGTTTGAGCTCCAGAAAGCCCTCGGGGCGAAGGACCTCCTGGGTTCCATGAAGATCCTGCATTATTTTGAGGGAAACCCGAAGGTGGCACCCGTCCAGATGCTGCTCACCCTGCTTTTTTCCTATTTCAGCAAGGTCTACCAGATCAACCATACGCCCCCGATGGATGAATATGCGCTTTGCAAAGCGATTGGCATCCCCCAGTTTTTTTACCGGGATTATGCAACGGCCTCCCGCAAATATGGAAAAAAAGGAACCGAAAAGGCCCTTTTGCTGATCCATGAATACAATCTGAAAAGCATTGGAATCGGAGGAGATGGCAATAATGGCCCGGGGCTGATGAAGGAACTGGTATACCACCTGATGCAGGCCGGATGAAGGGCAGGATTACCGGTGGCTGAAACGATGCTCCGCTTCCAGGCGGTCGGACAGCATCTGGCTTTTAAGTTGCAGGGGATCCTCGAAACGTACCTGGTCCCTGATTTTTTCGAGCACGGTCACTTTCAGGGTCTGGCCATAAAGCTCCCCTTCCCAATCCATAAGGTATAATTCCGTCACCCTCCGGTCCCCTGAAAAAGTGGGACGCGTTCCTATGCTCAGCAATCCCTTCAAACCCCTCCAGGAGGCCAGGTCCGCAAGGGCCAGATAGACCCCCTCACCGGGCAGCAGTTTGCGGGGATCGGGAGCCTCCAGGTTGGCTGTCGGGAAGCCCAGGCTCCGGCCTACCCGGGCCCCGGCAACGACGGTTCCGGAAAAAAAATAGGGATAACCCAGGAGTTCGGAGGCTTCCAGCAACTTTCCGGCCCGGATTGCATTGCGGATCTTGGTGGAGCTAACGGTGACCTCATGAACCACCTCAGGCGGGATCTCCAGGACCTCGAATCCCAGCAGGGCCCCGAATTGCCTGAGCAGATGGATATCCCCTTTCCGGTCATGTCCGAAACGGTGGTCATAGCCGATGATCACGGTCCGGGGATGAAACCGTTTCACCAGGAAATCCCGGATGAACGCCTCCGGGCTGAGCAGGGAAAATTCAGGAGTGAAGGGCAAAACGACCAGGTGATCCATGCCCTGGTCAGCCAGCAGGCTGATTTTTTC
>JANWKA010000166.1 GCA_025451655.1 Chitinophagaceae bacterium
ACCGGGAAACGGAGGGTCTGGGTCTGGCCATTCTCCTCATTGATCTGCACAATGGCCGGCATGGCCATCTTGCCCAGATTTTCGATGGTTATGAGAGAACCATTGGCCGGGTCGTTCTTCACATATTTGACCTCTTTCACCCCCTGGTCCAGGGTCCAGTCCGTGTAAAACCATTCCTTCCAGAACCACCCAAGGTCTTCCCCGGCAGCATCATTCATGGTCCTGAAGAAGTCCTCGGGCTGCGGGTGCCTGAAGGCCCAGCGTTTGATGTATTCATTGAACGCATAATCAAAACGGCTGGAGTCCAGGACCACGGTGCGCAGCAGGTCCAGGGCAAGTGCCGTTTTGCTGTAATACAGGCCGTACTGGTTCAGGGCCATGGCCTCAGGCGGGATCATGAGCGGATCCGTCTCGCGTTTCAGGCCCCCGACCATGCGCCTGGCGTTGCTGGCCCGGTAATATTCCCCATGATTGAATTCCCGGGTAGAGTATTGGTTGATAAAGGTGTTGAATCCCTCATCCATCCACATGTACCGCCGTTCGTTGGAACCAACGGTCATGGGGAACCAGTTGTGGCCGATCTCATGCGTAATATCCCCCCAGAGCTGGCCGTTTCTCAGTCCCGACTGGCAAAAAATGATCCCGGGGTATTCCATACCCAGGGCGACCCCGGCCACGCTGACGGCGGAGGTCCAGGGGTACTCAAAATATTTCGCGGAATACAGTTCGATGCTCCTTTTCAGGTATTCGGTGGATCTGCCGTAGCGGTCGGGGCCAGAGCTTTCCACTGGGTAGACGGACATGGCGATGGCCTTCCGGCCGGAGGGCAGGTTGACCCTTGCGGCGTCCCAGATGAATGCGGTGGAGGCTGCCCACGATACATCCCGGGTGTTTTTCATCTCGAAATGCCAGGTCATGGTTCCATGATCGGTGGGCCGGGCCGCGGGAGTATTCACCTCTGCGGAATCCACGATCATCACTGTCTTGTCGCTGGACCGGGCGGCTGCCAGGCGACCCAGCTCCCGGGCGGTCAGGACCTGCTGGGGGTTCATCAGGTCGCCGGAACCAGCTACTGTCATGGAGGCCGGAGCCGTGATGTAATAATCATAGTCACCATAGTCGCAGTAGAATTCCCCGAGTCCCATATAGGGTAAGGTATTCCATCCCATCACATCATCGAAGACGCACATTCTGGGGTACCACTGGGCGAGCTCATAGACCACCCCGTTGGAAGTGTAGAGCCTTCCCATCCGGTCGGCCCCGTACTGGGGAATGGCGAAACCGTATTTGACGCGGATCGAAACCTTCCCGCCCCCGGCCCTCAGCGGGGCTTTCAGGCGCAGCTGCATCCGGGCATCGGTGATCACGGGATCCACCACGTAGGATTTACCCTCTGCGGTGATGGTAACGCCCTGGATATGGTAGCCTCCCTTTTTAAACCCTTTCACGTCGAAACGGTCCCCGGTCACCGGGGTGGCGGCAGCGCCCCTGGAATCGGGGCGAAACAGGTTCTGGTCCAGCTGAAGCCAGACATAATCCAGATTTTCAGGGCTGTTGTTGGTGTACCCGATGGTGACCACTCCTTCGATCGTGGTATCCTGCTCATTGAGGGTGGCATGGATCACATAATCGGAGCGGTTTTGCCAGTATCTGGGACCCGGTGCTCCGTCCGCGCTCCGGAATTCATTGCCGTTGGAGGTGAAAAAATAAGGATTGAACAGTTCATGCTGGTCGTACTGCGAAACTGTCTGGGCCCGGATTGTACCGGGGCTTGCTGCCCCTAAAATCAGGGCAGCCATAAAAAGGTGGAATTTTTTCATGTGCTGGAGATTAAGTGGTTAAAAGCTGCTCTAAACTATAGCTAAACCTTCAATTTGCGGAAAAAATAAGGATCAGCGCGCCGTTGCCGGCCGGGGCAGCCGGGGGGACCCCAGGTTGGGGAGGAAGCCGGTGAGCAACCCGATCAGGGGAAGGAAGGCGCAGACCTGGTAAACATAGCGGATGCTGGTCAGGTCAGCCAGCTCGCCCAGCAGGGCGGATCCCAGGCCCCCCATGCCGAAGGCCAGGCCGAAGAAAAGTCCCGCGACCAGCCCTACTTTCCCGGGAACCAGTTCCTGGGCATAAACGAGGATGGCAGAAAAGGCGCTGGAAAGGATCAGTCCGATAAAAATGGAAAGGATGCCTGTGGCAGTCAGGCCCACATAGGGCAGGACCAGGGTAAACGGTGCCACTCCCAGGATGGAAACCCAGATCACGTATTTGCGGCCGAACCGGTCCCCGATAGGGCCCCCGATGACGGTGCCTACAGCGACGGCGAACAGGAAGATGAACAGGTGGATCTGGGAATTTTGCACCGATACATGGAACTTGTCCATCAGATAAAAGGTATAATAACTGGTCATGCTGGCCAGGTAGAAAAACTTGGAAAAGATCAGGGCAAGCAGGATGGCCAGGGAGGCTTTCACCTGGCCCTGCGAAAGCCCTACTGGGGAATGGGCCTGCTGGCTGGGATGCGCCGGCCGGATCCGGTGCTGGTTGGCCTTGTACCAGTTTCCGACCTTCCAGAGCAACAGGATCCCGGTGATGGCTGCGAGCGAAAACCAGAGGGCGTAAAACCTTCCGTAAGGCACGATGATGACGGCCGCCAGGAGCGGCCCGATGGCCCCTCCGAAATTGCCGCCGAGCTGAAAGACGGACTGGGCCAGGCCGTGCCGTCCCCCCGAGGCCATATGGGCCAGCCTGGAGGATTCCGGATGAAAGACCGCTGAACCCACCCCCACCAGTCCGACCGAGACCAGCAACATCCAGAAGGTCCCTGAAACGGCCAGCAGTACCAGCCCCGCAAGGGAAAAGCACATTCCTGCGGCCAGGGAATAAGGAAGGGGCCTTCGGTCCGTATACAGGCCGACCAGGGGCTGGAGCAGGGAAGCGGTCATCTGGAAAGTGAGGGTGATCAGGCCAACCTGGGCGAAATTCAGGTGAAAGGTTTGCTTCACCATCGGGTAAATGGACGGGATCAGCGACTGCAGGGTATCGTTCAGCAGGTGGCAGAAACTGATCACCACCAGCATCGAAACAACGGTTCGTTCAGCCGTTTGCTGTATTCCTGCCGGATTGGTTTGGGTCTGGGAGGGCTTCATCAGCAGGAGGCGGTCAGGGAATCCGGACGGTTCCGGCGTTTTTTTTCAGCCAGGGCCAGATGGCCGGATCCTCGGTCCCCAGGAGCCAGACTGAAATGCCCCTGAGCCGGCGGGATTCCACCACCTGGAATTTCGCCGCGAAGGAACGGGCATCCTCCAGAAACAGCCAGTTGAAAACGCTCCCCTCCTCCCAGTGGGTAAAATAAACCTGCTGGTCTTCCATCCATTCCTTTTTGGCCTGGTACCGGTCCATCAGGTCCAGGGCGGCAGGGTAGCTGATCTCGTCCCGGGTGGAACGGGCTCCAAAACGGGGATCTCCCGTCGGAAACCAGTAATCGGAGTAGGTGGGAATGCCCAGCGATATTTTCGATGCAGGGATTCCCAGGTCGGTGAGGTGTTGCAACATCCTCAGGAACCAGGGCATTCCGGCCACGGGTCCGGGAGGGGTCAGGGCCATGTTCTGATCATAGGTCATGAAGGAAATGAAATCACCGGCATCGGCGATGGCTTTGATATCGAAGGCTCCTGTCCAGTTCTCGTACATGTAAAGCTGGAACGCATCGTTTCCGGTTTCGGGAGCAGGCTGGCTGGATTTGACGATGGCCATGGAGATCACCAGCCCGTGGGCATGCAGGCTGTCTGCGGCCTGCCGGTAGAATGAAGTGTAGGCGTCCCGGTCGCGGAAATTCACATTTTCCAGGTCCATCTGCCAGCCATAAAAATGAAATTCCAGGGCATAAAAAAGCATGAGGTGGATGGACTCCAGCCTGGCGGCCGGATCCTCCAGAAAGTCATGGATTCCCCGCTGGTCGAAGTTGGCAAACAGGGGCATGACCTTGACCCCCTTTTCCCTTGCGGTCTCCAGCACCCGGGTATCCACGTTGCCCACAATCACTCCGACGCTGTCGATGGAATAGGCCGCCGGACAAACGATGGATATCTGGTCGCAATTCCGGAGGAAGCTCTGGTAGCTCTCCGCGGAATTGGCGAGATAAAAAAGATTCTCGCTGCTGTATCCCTGCCCGTGGGCCAGGTGGGTGGTCCAGAGCATGGCCGGCAGCAGCAGGAAAACTTTCAGGGGATGGGTCATCGGGTGAATTTAAATCCGCAAGGGCAACCTGGAAAAATGAGAGCAAAGGTAACAGTTCCAGCCTGGAGGCCGGGCAAAGGAATCACCGGGTGGAACGGAATTCCCGAATGCAAGCCGGGAAGAAGTCCGGGTTCAGGAAATCAACCTGGCAGCGCTGGCCGATCCGGCCCTGTTTATTTCATGGCCGGCGTTTCCTCCGAAGAGAACAGGGTCCAGGGATAGGACTTCATGTCCACCAGGTATTTGGATTCCCACTTGTATTGGGGATGGGCCCGGAAATAGGGTTGGGCCAGGAAGGGCACCCCGCTGGGATTGCCCATATGGGCCCAGAATTGCATGTGGCGGGCCAGGTCGGTCGTGGTCAGCTTGGCTTGGACCGTGCCGATGGGGTAGAAGGGGGGAAGGCCCCATTCCGGAGCACCATCGGGATCGGTGTCGACCCGGCCGGCAATGACGCAACGGTCATTTTCATCCTTCCCGGTCCGGAAATTATGGGAGTTGCTTTCCATTTCCATGCCGGTCTGTGCGTCAATTTTTCCCTTATATTCCACGGAAAGCTTTTCCCAGCAATATTTGCGGCTGAGGGGAGACCCGTCCAGGTTTTTGGGATTGAAGGTGGTTTCATCTTTCATTAATTTGGGATCGCTGGGATAGTTGGAACCCACGTAGATCCCGTCCCTGGTACGCCAAACCCGGTGGTCCTTCAGGCCCAGTTCCAGGCGGGCAATTTCATTGGTCTTGGTGTCGCCCATCAGCCAGTCATTGGCGTAACCGCCGTTATTTCCTTTCAGCATGATCCGGATCACATCATTGATGCTGTTGGCATACTGAATCGCCTTGCGGGCTCTCACGAATTCCGGGATGCCGGAAGGATCGAATCCATGGAACCCCGAAATGGTGGTTTCCGTGATCAGGATGCCGGAGCTGGATTCCCCGAAATCATCCCCGCTGTCGATGAAGCCTGGAAAAATATCCATCAGCATCCGGTTCCCTTTTTGCGGAATGATATCGGCGACGACATTCCATCTTTCCCCCATGACATAATCCACCCAGGCATTGTGTCCCATAACGATCTTGTGGTCCCTGGTATAGCTGCCTGTCGCGATGAAGGCGCTGCAATTTCCCGGGGCCTTGTTCGTCAGGGATCCCGGAGCGACCTTGTTGGCCAGGTAGGGCACATAATAATAGGCCAGTTCCTCGATGCCGTTCAGGGCCACAATATCATAAACGTCATATTTGTAATGCTTCGCCCGGAGCCCTTCCACGATGCCCGTGATTTCCTGCTGGTATTCCGGATCGATTTTATTCCAGAACATGTTTTTGGAGGCATCCCGGTAGAATTGCCAGTTTTTACCCGTGGTATGCTGCAGGTAGAAGCTCATGGCCTGGATGGCGTTGTCGATCTCCGGGGCCAGCAGGTATCCATGCTGGTACCCGATGGTTTCCGGGCTTCCTTCCAGGTGGATATAGATCCATCCGTCCTTGTCATACCGGGAGGCCTTGGCGAGCCTGGGATCGGTTCCGGCCCTGGAGGCCTGGAACCCGGTCAGGGCCAGCATTAAGAGAGCTAGGTACTTCATGATTTTTCGGTTCTGAAATCGGCATTTTTAGGGCCGGGAGGAACCACTTCCATTTTAAGGTCCGTAAATAAATCGAAAAGGGTTTACCCAACGAATCCTCCGCCACCCCCTCCGGGGGTGGCAGGGCATCATGGGCCTGTTAAAATACTCCAAAATGCCCGGAATTTCAAACCGGAAACCTGGAAAGGATCAGGGTCTTTTCCGTTTTTGCTGCCGGGAGCCCACCTTCATGCTGTCCCGGAGCCAGCGTTCCGCACCCGGGCCCCAATAGGCACAACCCAGCTGGAGGTACACCGAGGTATAGGCGATGGTATCATTGGTCTTGAGCACCAGAATCCGGAAAAGGCGGGAAGCCGCATCGATCCGGGTGAAAACGGAATCGTGCAGGATGGTCTGGACCCCTGGCCCGAGCATCCGGTTCAGGGAATCGCGGTAGGCTTCCACGCCGGGGGCATGACTGGAGTTGAGGTAGGCGAGCTCCCGGTCCTCAAAAATCACCGGCCTGATATGCGAGCTGGAATTGATCCGGGAAAGCACATATTTAATTACGGTGAACTGGTCCTCGTTGGTATAAATGGTTACGATTCCGGAACCATTTTCTGCAGGGAAGGCCTTATCCACCACCAGGATCCAGTTCCGGTGACCTAAAAGGGGAATCTGCTGGTCCAGCGAAGTCTCCCAGCTCGGGGAGGAAGCCGGGGAATCCGCATAGGATACTGCAGGGGAATTGGGGGTGTTGCAACCCGAAAAAAGAAAAACCCATCCGGAAATGCAAAGGAACCAGAATACCAAAGAGTTTACGATCTTCATCTGCAGCAAGGGGACTTTCCGGACCCCTGACGCTATATTAGCAAAGATTTCCCGGAAATTGAAATGGCCCTGGAATGGAGGGAGGTAATTATTTCCGTATTCCCAACCTGGCTCCTGTTTCCCAACAGGGGGCAGGCCGCAGGCCCTTTCAGGTTGAAAAAATCCCCGGCCGGTCTGGCCGGGGATTTGAGCCACCACCCCTGAATCACCCTGAAATGGATATCCTGATACTGGGCGCGGGGGCCTCTGGTTTATTGGCTGCCCGGAACCTCGCCCGCTCCGGCTGGAAGGTCACTGTGGTTGAAGCCCGGGACCGGGTCGGCGGGAGGATCCATACCCTTCCCGCCGGGATTTTCTCCGGCCCGGTTGAATCGGGCGCGGAATTTGTCCATGGGGACCTTCCCCTCACCCTGGCATTGCTCCGGGAAGCTCGGATTCCCCTGAGGGAGACCGGCGGTCGATTCTGGCAATCCTCTTCCGGATCCCAGGAGCCAGAAACAGGAGCGGGCGCCTGGCCAGAATGGGAAAGGCAGCTCAAAAGCCTCGAGCGGGATCTTCCCGTTTCCCAATTCCTGAAGACCCATTTCGGCGGTCCGTCTTATGAAACTTTACGCAGGTCGGTCCGGGGATTTGTTTCGGGATATGATACTGCCGACCCGGACCGGGCCAGCACCATTTCCCTCCGTCAGGAATGGCTCGGGATGGAGGAATCAGGCCACCAGTACCGCGTTGCAGGAGGTTATGGCCGGCTGACGGACTGGCTCGCTGGCCAGATCCGGGAACTGGGCGGTGAGATTCGGCTGGGATGTCCCATCAGGGAGGTTTTGTGGGAGCCTGAAAAAGTGACGCTGATGGGTGAGGGGGGAACCCAATTTTCCGGTTCCAGGCTGCTGGTAACCCTTCCAGCCGGGACCCTTCTCCCGCCGGGAAAGTTTCAATTCCGGCCCGGGCTGGAAAAACTGGAGCGGGCGCTGGAAAAGATCGGATTCGGATCGGTGATCAAGTTGCTTGTGGAGTTCACCCATCCCTTTTGGCAGGATCCGGTTTGGTACCAACGGGCGAATTGCCCTGAAACCGGGCTGGGCATGTTCTTCTCGGGTGAACCGGTGCCCACCTGGTGGACCCAGTATCCAGCTGCTTCCTCCCTGCTCACGGGCTGGCTGGGCGGTCCTGCTGCGGCATCCCTTTCCCGAAAAGGGACCGGATCCGAAGAATTGGTGCGGCTTTCCCTGAAATCCCTCGGGTCCATATTCCGGTCCGGTGAAAAGGAGGTCCAATCCCTGGTGCGGGGAGCCCTCGCGGTCGACTGGAACCGGGATCCCTACAGTAATGGATCCTATTCCTATGACACAACGGATTCCGGGGAGGCGAGACGGAGTCTGGCTGAACCGGTGGCCGGGACGCTTTTTTTTGCTGGAGAAGCGACCTGGGAAGGTCCCTCTATCGCCACGGTGGAGGCAGCCCTGCAAAGCGGGTCGCGCGCGGCCGTCCAGGTAGCAGCCTGCGGGTGAACAACCTCCGGGCAGACTTCGTCCCGGAAAGAATTGAAAGTTGAAGATTCCCGGAGATTTTTATTTTCCGACTTCCAGCACTTCAAAAGTGCCCGGGAGCATCGGAGGCCTCGGATGCGGACGATCCGTGGTCGGAGCCGGTGCGGGTCCCAATTCTGCGGTCGGCAGGAAAACCCGGTGGGTGTTGGTGTCCACGGTGGAAGTTCTTGCCCCGCGCTTGGTGGTTGCATTTTCAACCACCTCGAAATGTTCCGGAGTGATTTCCTTCACGATGGTCAGGGTACCGTCACCGTTAGAGGAGAAGCCGTAATCCGGTCCCGGGTCGAAATCCGTTCCGTCACAGCCATCCCCGATGGGAAGTTCTGCCAGTACGGCCCCGGTTTCAGCATTCATCACCACCATGAGCTTGTTATCGCAGCCGATGAACAACCGGTGGTGCTTGCGGTCGATCGCAAGGCCGGAGGGGGACTCCCCTTTTCCGGTAGGCCAGTGATTGAGGATGGTCCAGTCTGATACCCGGATCTGCTCCACTTCGTTTTTACTTTCGATGTTCACATATACATATCCTGCCCCATCGGAAACCGCAGTTTCGGGGCGGCCTCCCAGTGGCAGGGTCTTCACGACCTTGTCGGTGGCAGCATCGATCATGGTCATTTCCTGGGCCCTGCCGTCGTTGGCAATGACCGTTTTGGAATAATCCTCATACAGGATGCCGTCAGGTCCCTCGCCGGTGGGTACGGAATCTGTCACCTCGTTGGTTTTCAGGTTGAAAACGGTGACCATGCTGCTCCTGCCATCGCTGATGAATCCCTTGTTGAATTGGGGGGCAAATACGATCCCGTGCACCCCGGGGGTATAGGGAATCACCCCGATGGAATCGCCGCTGCGCTCATCCAGCACGATCACGTCATTGCCATGGGAAACATAAATTCTTTTGGAATCCGGATTCACATTGATATAATCCCAACCTCCCGGGCTCTGCAGGTGGAATTCCCGGAGCAGTTTGTAGCCGGGATCCTGGGCCGGACAACTGGTGGGGTTCAACATCAAAAAAGCCACCAGGAAGGCGGCACATATGGTAATTATTGCTTTCATGTTTATTGATTTGGGTCAAAAATATCCAGAGATTTTGTAGAGATTTGGAACTGTTTGCCACTCCAGGTTCCTGGCAAAGGATTGTTCCCTAAAGATAAGGATATGGCTTCCAATTTGCGATTTTTTGGTGCCGGTCCGTCCTGTTTCGGACCGAAACTGGCAGCCATCCCGGTATCCCCCATCCCATGAAGGAATTTTTCAAGAGTTATGCAGGTAGCCTCGCTTTCGCGGCAGCGGGAGCGTTTTTCATTTTCCTTTATACCCTGCATAGCGGGATCGGAATGTCCCCGGACGGGGTGGACTATTGGACCGTCGCCCGCAACTTTCATGACCATGGCCTGCTCTATGATTTCCACCTGCAGCCCATGATTGACTTTCCCCTGGGGTACCCGGTATTCCTCGCCCTGGGCAATTTCCTGACCTCCCTCAGTCCCCTGCAATTCGCCCCGGTCCTGAACGAGATCCTGTTCGCTGTGGTGATCCTCCTCAGCGGGAGGATCATGAGCCGTTTCCGAAATCCTTCCTCCTGGTATGGCATCGCCCTGCTCGGTTGCATCGCGCTCAGTCCCGGTTTGCTGGAGGTTTACTCCATGCTCTGGTCAGAGACCCTTTTTGTGGTTCTGACCCTCCTGTTTTTCTTTTCCCTTCATGGGTACCTTTCCCGGGGCCGGGGATCCTCAATAATTGCCATGACCCTGTTTGCCGCAATCGCCGCCGATACGCGCTTCATTGGGGTGACCCTGATTATCACCGGAGGATTGCTGATCCTGCTGG
>JANWKA010000167.1 GCA_025451655.1 Chitinophagaceae bacterium
CTTTTTCCTCCGAGACAGGCATTGTAATAGTTGCACACCCGGGTTAGGCTCCTGTTGGAGTAACTGCTTTCCGAAATCAGCTGATCGATCCCCGGGCAGGCACCCAGGGCATCCAGCAACTGGGTCTTATAGGCATCCTGGGTGATGAATTCATCGGGATTACCTTTTTTCAGGTTGTAATAGATTTCCAGCTCCTTTACCGGATCTGAACCCATTTGCAGGAAATAATGGGACCGGTTGGTCGAATCGGAAAAAAAATACAGGCTTGCCTCCCCCCTCACGAGGATCAGCAGGAATACCCGTTCCTGGATCAGGGTATCCTCAATATTGGCGTTGTAAAGCTGATACAGGGTATTGCCCCCTGCATTAAAAGTGACCGAGGCAGATAGAAAATCCTCCTGGATGGAGGAAACATGAAATTCCTTCAAATCGGATGGAAAGTAAACCTTTTGAATTCCAGAGGGTCCCGTAAACCGGATATCGCCGGGATGACTTCTGTAAATATTAAAATGGATGGTTCCCCGGATGGTGTCACCCAGGTTGGTGATAACATAATCCTGTTGACCCAGGCAATGGATGGATGGCCCCAGGCCTAAAGCTATGATTCCCAGGAACGCTTTAACCACCGGAATTGCCAATTTGGACCAGGGAGGGGCAGCCCCATCCTGGTTGGCCGGAAGTTAACAATCCTTCCGGGATTTTTAAACTGAAAACAAAGGATCAGGCTGGCGTTGCTGGTCTGGAATATCCCGTGATCCTGATGGGCCTTCATACTTCCGGCGGAATACCTGCCCACCAGGGCGACCTGGTTATAAACCCGGATCCCGGCTCCGATTACATATTCGAATTGCGAATTGGAAAGGAAAATATTTCCGGGGCCTGGAAGTACATAACTATTGTCCTCCAGCAGGAAATCTGAAATCACGCCACCATTGACCAGGAACCTGAAATTGGGAGCCAAAGGAATATTGGCCAGGACCATAAGGGTCAGGCCGACAAATTGGCGGGAGATGATTTGAGCGTAATAAGAGCTCTGTAATTGGCCGATATAAATGGTAGGAGCAACTGCATAAAGGGAAAAAATTCTGTTCAGGGGTTTGAACCAGTAATCAATGCATGCTGCGTCTATGAAGACGCTGGTAGGGGTTTTGGCATTTTTTATGGTGGCAGAAACGATGTTATCCCTCCCAAATCCGAAAATAGGCAGGACTTTTCATTGCAGGACAATCTGGCTTGATTCAGGTATGGATCTTCCGCTTCATTAAGAAGATCGTTTTGGAAAACCCTTTCTCCTTCATCCCTTAGATTTTCCTGAAAAACCCGGTTTTTCCTCCAAAAAATGAGAGGGTTTTGGGCTGAAGAACCTGAAAATCCCTCTTTAAGAAAAACTCTTATATAATTGATTTTCAATTAAATCCATCAGGTTGGCATTACATTTGCGCCCTGTATTCCGATTCTGAACCTGGAAAAAATGGAAAGACGTCTGTTAATCGTTTCCAATCGATTGCCTGTTAAGGCGGTCTGGAAGGGGGATGAACTGAAGCTCAGGGCAAGTGAGGGAGGTCTCGCCACAGGTCTGGGAAGCGCCTGCAAGGACATGGATTATTTATGGATCGGATGGCCTGGCGCGGAAATCCGGGAGCCTGAAATCATCCAGGAACTGGACCAACAACTTGGGGAAAGGAACCTGATTGCGGTTTACCTCACGCAGACAGAGATCAATGATTTCTACGAAGGGTTTTCAAATGAAACCCTCTGGCCCCTGTACCATTATTTCCCATCCTATACCATTTATAACAATGAAAATTGGAACAGCTATGTGAAAGTGAACCGGAAATTTGCCGAAGCGGTGGCCCACGAGGCCACGGCAGACGACATCATCTGGATTCACGATTACCAGTTGGCACTGGTACCCTCCATGGTCCGGGAACGGATGCCGGATGCTACCATCGGTTTCTTCCAGCATATTCCATTTCCGGCCTTCGAGATATTCCGGTTACTCCCCTGGCGCAAGGAGATCCTGGAAGGCATGCTGGGGGCCGACCTGATTGGGTTCCATACCCTGGATGATGCGGGTCATTTTGTGGATACGGCCTCCCATTTGCTCGACCTGGATATCGCTTCCAATAACCTTCAGTTTGAAGAAAGGCTGGTCCAGGTGGATGCTTTCCCCATGGGCATCGATTACCAGAAATACCAGAACCTGGCCACCAGTGAAAGCACGGCCCGAAACGTGGCCAAATTGCGGAAAATGGTGGGGTCGCAGAAGCTGATGATTTCGGTGGACCGCCTGGATTATACCAAGGGAATTCCCCAGCGCCTTCTGGCCTTTCAGTACATGCTGGAGCATTATCCCGAGTTCCGGGAAAATATTTCATTCCTCCAGCTGGTGGTGCCCTCCCGGGATCATGTGCCTCAATACAAGGTTTTCAAGGATGAGATTGACAAACTGGTAAGTTCCATCAATGCCCGTTTCAGCACCATCGGCTGGACCCCGATCTATTATTTCTATCGATCTTTTCCGATCAACCTGCTTTCCGCGGTTTATCGGACCGCCGATATTGCCCTGGTTACCCCGATGCGGGATGGTATGAACCTGGTGAGCAAGGAATTCGTGGCCAGCAAGCCGGACAGGACCGGTGTGCTGGTCCTGAGTGAAATGGCCGGGGCAGCCAAAGAGCTCCTCCAGGCCATTCAGGTCAACCCCAATGACCTGCTCAACCTGGTAGATGCCATGGTCCGGGCCATCAGGCTGCCAGAAGAAGAACAGAAGGCAAACATGGAGCTGATGCAACAGGTGGTTGCAAAATTCGACATCCATCACTGGGTGGACCTTTTTCTCCGTACCCTGCTGGAAGTGAAATCCCGCCAGGAAGAACAATACACCCGCCTGATCACCCCATCCCTCGGCACTTCCATCCTCGAACGCTATGAAAATGCCAACAACCGGCTGATCATTCTGGATTATGACGGGACCCTGGTCCCCTTTCATCAAAACATCCTGCAGGCCTTTCCTGACGAATCTCTCAGAGCCCTGCTGGACAAGTTGGTCTCGGATCCCAAAAACAGGGTCGCCATCATCAGCGGCCGCAGCCATCTGCACCTCGAAAACTGGTTCCGGGACCTGCCGGCGGATTTCTTTGCGGAGCATGGTGCCTGGTACAAGCCCCCCCGGGGATCATGGAAACTTACCGCAAACCTCAGGGCGGAATGGAAACCTGCTATCCGGAATATCATGGAGACCTTTACGGAAAAGACGCCGGGATCCTCCATGGAGGAGAAAAGCTTTTCCCTGGCCTGGCATTACCGGAGCGTAACCGGGGAGATCGGGGAACTCAGGGCAAGGGAGCTCTGCAACAACCTGAAGCTCTTCTCGGCCGACCATGGTTTACAGGTCCTTTGCGGTAAAAAGGTGGTGGAGGTGAAGAACATTGAAATCAACAAGGGAAACAGCGTCAAGCAGCTCCTCCTGGACCACTCTTATGATTTCATCATGGCCGTAGGAGATGATACCACGGACGAGGAAATGTTCCGGATCCTGCCGGAAACCGCCATCACAATCAAAGTGGCAGGGAGAAGCTCCGCGGCGGCTTATTTCGTGAAATCGTTCAAGGAGGTGCGGATGATCCTGGAGAAATTCTCCTCGGTCCGCGAACCGGCCTTCATAGGAAAATAGGTTTGTCCACTTTTTTAGCGATCCGGTAGGCTGCATTCATCACCCCCACATGACTATAGGCCTGGGGAAAATTGCCCCATTGGCTTCCGGTTGCTGCATCCACATCTTCGCTAAATAGTCCCAGGTGGTTGGTATATTGAAGGAGCTGTTCAAAGTTTTCAATCGCCTCTTTCAACCGGTTCATATAGGCAAGCACCTCCACATACCAGAAAGCGGTGATCAGGAATGTGGATTCCGGCTTGCCGAAATCATCGGCATGTTTATACCGGTAGAACAATCCCCCTGGCGCCTTCAGCCCGGCCTCAAGGCCCTTGAGATGGTTCCTGGCTTTCGCGGAATTCGGGTTGAGGTAATTCATCAGGATCAGCTGCAGGGTGCTGGCGTCCAGATGGGGGGATTCCTTCGCTTCAAGGTATACCTTCCGGTTCACGTCATAACATTCTTCGATCCGGGTAGTCGCCTTTCTTTTTAGCCTCATGGCCAGCACTTTAAGCTTCCGGTCCCGGAGATGGTCGGCCATCTTGATTGCCGCACAGGCTCCGGCCCAGTTGAACAGGTGGGTATAACAATGATGCTGCCGGATCGTCCGGAATTCCCAAAGGCCGGCGTCGGGTTCGTCGATGGTTTTTTCGATCTTATAAAGGACATTGGCCACCCAGGACGCGGAATCTACCCTGGCCTTGTTCAATATCCTCTGGTCCACATACAGGGGGAGGAGGGTGACCAGGATCTGGCCATAGGCATCATTCTGGATATGTTCGGAGGCTTCATTGCCGATCCGGACCGGTTTATTCCCCAGGTATCCTTCCAGGTCAAGGATCCTTTCAGGCAGATATCTTTCCCCGGTGATGCCATACAGGGGCTGGTACCGTTCCTTGCTGGTTATGGTGATATTTTCCAGGAAATGGAAATAACGCTCCAGTTCCTCAAAATGTCCGATGAAATTGAAAGCCTGCAGGATATAATAAGCGTCCCGCAGCCAGCAATAACGGTAATCCCAGGTCCTTCCGCTGCCCGGGGATTCCGGCAGGCTGGTGGTGCTGGCAGCAATGATCGCCCCAGTATCCTCGAACTGGTGGATTTTCAGGGCGAGGGAGGACCGGATCACCTGCTTCTGGTAGATACTTTCGATCCCTGTATTCTGGACCCATTGCTGCCAGTAAAGGCTGGTTTTCTTCAGAAAATCCTCCACCGTATAATGGAGCGGCGCTTCCAGGGGAGTGCCATAGGTGAGCACCAGGTATCGGGTTTCATTCAGGGTGAATGCCTTGCCTCCGGTAATATAGGAAAGGGAAATATCCGTGGTCAGCCGGACGGTATCCTCCAGGCCCCGGTACTCGAGGTGGTTGCTGTTCTCATTCACATGAAGCTTTACCGTACCGTAATTGCCGGTAGGGGCACAGGTCACCCGGATCAGGGGTCTTCCCCTGAGCAGCTCGATTTTCCGGACCAGCATCAGGGGCTTGTAATAGCGTTCATACTGGAAGAACCGGGGGGCCAAATCGATGATCCGGTAATCTCCTTCCTGCGTATGCACTTCCGTGCAGAGGATATTGGTGTTCTCCAGATAGTACTGGTGGGATTCGTAATTGCCGGTCGGGAGAATGGAGAATTCCCCTCCCCGCTGCAGGTCCAGCAATCCTCCGAAAATAAAGCTGCTGTCGAACCTCGGCCAGCAAAGCCAGGCCACATTGGTGTTTTTATGAATATGGGCGATATAGGCGCAATTGCCAATGATGCCGGTTTCATATAAATGCTTGGTCATCAGTGCGGGTGTGAGCCGGTTTTCCGTTCCGGCTTCTAAAATGCAAATTACATGCCTTTCACAGAAGGAAACCATCTTCCGGATTGATTTTTAAGCCTGTTTTGGGTAAAGATGGCTCCGGAAGGCGGCCTGATTTTTTGTAATTTGGCCCCCGAAATGATTCAGACTGAATGAAAACCGCGCTCATCACGGGGATTACTGGACAAGACGGATCCTACCTGGCGGAACTACTGCTCCACAAGGGTTACCTGGTCCATGGAATCAAACGCAGGAGTTCCCTCATCAATACGCACCGGGTGGACCATTTCTACCAGGATCCTCATATTGACCACCGGAACTTTGTGCTGCACTATGGAGACCTGACTGATTCCACCAATCTGATCCGGATCATCCAGGAGGTTCAACCCGATGAAATATATAACCTGGGAGCCCAGAGCCATGTCATGGTAAGCTTTGAGACTCCGGAGTATACGGCCAATGCGGATGGCCTGGGAACGTTAAGGATCCTGGAAGCCATCCGTCTGTTGGGTTTGTCCCGGAAAACGCGGTTCTACCAGGCCTCAACCTCCGAGTTATTCGGACTGGTCCGGGAGGTCCCTCAAAAGGAGACCACCCCCTTTTATCCCAGATCCCCCTATGGGGTGGCCAAGCTCTATGCCTACTGGATCACTGTGAATTTCCGGGAGGCTTATGGAATATTTGCAGTCAACGGGATCCTCTTTAATCATGAAAGCCCGGTCCGGGGGGAAACTTTCGTCACCCGGAAGATCACCCGGGCTGCCACCCGGATCGCCACGGGAAAGGAAGAGATGCTCTACCTCGGCAATCTGGACGCGAGAAGGGACTGGGGGCATGCACGGGACTATGTGGAGGCCATGTGGCTCATGCTCCAGCAGGAAATGCCGTTGGATCTGGTCATTGCCACAGGGGTGACCACATCGATCCGGGACCTGGTCCGGATGGCCTTTGCAGAATTAGGCATTGAACTGGTCTTCGAAGGTTCGGGTCTATCAGAGAAAGGGCGGGTCGCCCGATGCTCGGATTCCAGGTTCCATCTTCCGGAAGGTAAGGAGATCATCTCCATCGATCCCCGGTATTTCAGGCCTGCCGAAGTGGACCTGCTGGTCGGGGATGCCGCAAAAGCGAAGGAAGTCCTGGGATGGGCTCCAAAATGTACCCTGGAAGAACTGGTCCGGGAAATGGTCCGGGAAGACCTCAGGTCTCTCGAAAATAATCCAACCGCGTGAACCCCCGGGATAAGATATATGTGGCTGGACACCGGGGGATGGTGGGCAGCGCGATCCTGCGGAAGCTACTCCAGGAAGGATATTCCCGGATTCTTACCAGGGATTCCGGCGCCCTGGACCTCCGCGATCAGGCAAAGACCTCTGCATTTTTCGAAGGCGAAAAGCCCGATTTTGTATTCCTGGCTGCGGCAAAGGTCGGGGGCATCATGGCCAACAATTCGCTGCGGGCAGAATTCCTTTACGACAATCTGCAGATCCAGAACAACGTGATCCACCAGGCCTGGAGAACAGGTGTCCAGAAGCTGCAGTTTTTAGGATCCTCCTGTATTTATCCCCGGATGGCTCCCCAACCCCTACGCGAGGAATACCTTCTCACCGGGGAGCTGGAACCCACCAATGAACCCTATGCGGTGGCCAAAATTGCCGGGATCAAGATGTGTGATGCTTACCGGGCCCAGTATGGATGCCATTTCATCTCGGTGATGCCGACTAACCTCTATGGTCCCAACGATAATTATGATCTCATTTCCTCCCATGTTCTGGCGGCCCTGATCCGCAGGTTCCATGAGGCGAAAATCGAGGGAGCAAAAGAAGTGGTTTTATGGGGTACCGGCACCCCCCGGCGGGAATTCCTCCATGTAGACGATATGGCCGAAGCCTGTTTCCTGGTCATGTCCTGCTTTGATGAGCCCGGATTTCTGAACATCGGCACCGGTTCCGATATTTCTATCTCCGACCTGGGGAAGCTGGTCGCAGAAATCGTGGGGTTCTCCGGGCAAATCAGCTTCGATCCATCCAAACCGGATGGGACTCCCCGCAAGCTTCTGGATGTTTCCGGAATCCATCGGCTTGGTTGGCATCACCGGATCGGATTGGCCGAGGGGATCCGGGATGTTTACCAAAACCATTTCCTTCCAGTTTATTCAAAAAGTTAAACAAGCCTTAAATTCAGCCATGCATTATTTGTCCGTCGAAGGCCTCATGAGGTCCTATGGCCTCAGGACCTTGTTCGACCAAATCAGCTTTCACCTCAGCGAAGGGGACAAAATCGCACTGGTGGGAAGGAACGGC
>JANWKA010000168.1 GCA_025451655.1 Chitinophagaceae bacterium
GCAGAGCCGGTATAGAGCTCGTTGAAATCCACGAGCTCAATCAGGGCCTTTTCAGCATTATCCCCGAGCCGGGTGCCCATTTTGATGATCCGGGTGTATCCGCCCGGACGGGCTGCAATTTTGGCAGCAACCGTTTCGAACAACTCCTTGACAGCAGCCTTATCCTGGAGGTAACTGAACACCACCCTGCGGTCGTGGGTGGTATCCTTCTTGGCCCGGGTGAGCAGGGGTTCCACAAATACCCTGAGGGAACGGGCTTTGGCCAGGGTGGTGATGATCCTCTTGTGGCTGATGAGTTCGCAGGCCAGGTTGGAAAGAAGGGCTTTGCGGTGGCTGGAAGTCCTTCCGAGCCGGTTCAGTTTGACGCCGTGGCGCATGGTTTGACGGTTTTATGCTGAAGGACCAGGGTCCTTCTTCCCCTGCACGGGTCAGCAATTGCAGGGTACTTGGTGAAATATGATTTTTCCCGGATCAGTCCTCTTCCAGTCGGAGTTTGGAAAGGTCCATCCCGAAATGCAGCCCTCGTTCTGCGAGCATCTGTTCGATTTCGCTGAGGGATTTTTGCCCGAAATTCCGGAATTTCATCAGTTCCTCCTGTTCATACTGGACCAGCTCGCTCAGCGAATTGATTTTCGCTGCCTTGAGGCAGTTGAAGGCCCGGACACTGAGGTCCAGGTCTTCCAGGGGGGTCTTGAGTATCTTGCGAAGCTGAAGGGTCTGTTCGTCTACCACATCTTCCTTTTCAGCATCCTTGGGATCAAAGCTGATGTTTTCATCAGTAATGATCATCAGGTGCTGGATCAGGATGCGGGAAGCCTGTTTCACTGCCTCTTCAGGGTGGATGGTGCCGTCGGTGACCACATCCATAATCAGCTTCTCATAGTCCGTCTTCTGCTCCACGCGGGTGTTCTCGATGGCATATTTGACGTTTTTGATCGGGGTATAGATGGAATCGATGGGAATAAAGCCGAATACGGCATCCTTGTTCTTGTTCTCCTCTGCAGGAACATAACCCCTGCCTTTGCCCACGGTGATCTCCATTTCAAGCCGGGCGGAAGGATCCAGGGTACAGATCAGCAGTTCGGGATTCATGACCTGGAGGCTGCTGGTCGCTTTTTCGATCAGCTCCGCGCGGAACTCGCTTTTCCCCTTGATGGATATCTGGATCTTTTCAGTGGCGAACTCTCCCTCCACCAGTTTCTTGAAACGAACCTGTTTCAGGTTGAGAATGATTTCGGTTACGTCCTCGGTGATCCCCTTCAGGGTGGCGAACTCGTGGTCAGCTCCCTCGATCTTGATACCCACAATGGCATACCCTTCGAGGGAGGACAGCAGGACCCTTCTCAGGGCATTGCCGATGGTCACCCCGTATCCCGGTTCCAGGGGACGGAATTCGAACTGTGCTTCAAAATCCGTGGATTTCTGAAGAACGATCTTTTCGGGTTTTTGAAAATTTAATATAGCCATTTGTATCAGTGATTTTTTGGGTTCAATGAATTCCTTTCCTCAGGATCTATTTGGAATACAATTCCACGATCAGCTGCTCCTTGATGTTTTCCGGAACGCTTTCCCGTTCCGGATAGGCAATGAATGTGCCCTTGAATTCCTTTTCATTCCAGTCCAGCCAGTTGAATTTCTGATTCTTCCCCTTCAGGTTGCTGGTGATTTTGGTATTGGCTGCGCTCTGGACTTTCAGGCTGATCACGTCGCCGGGTTTCAACTGGAATGAGGGGATATTCACTACCTCCCCGTTCACCGTGATGTGCTTGTGGGATACCAGCTGCCTGGCCCCTCCCCGGGAAGCTGCCATCCCGAGCCGGTACACCGTATTGTCGAGCCTAGCTTCCAGCAGCTTGATCAGGGTTTCCCCGGTCACGCCTTTCCGCCTGGATGCTTCGTCAAAAGTCTTTCGGAACTGTTTTTCCAGAAGGCCATAGGTATATTTGGCCTTTTGCTTTTCCCGAAGCTGCACAGCATACTCCCCCAGTTGTTTTCTTTTGCGGGAGGCCCCGTGCTGGCCCGGGGGGTTGCTTTGCTTTCCGAGATATTTCCCATTGCCCAGGATGGGCTCTCCGAAGATCCTGGAGATCTTCGTCTTGGGTCCGATGTATCTTGCCATAAATTACTTCCAGATTTTTTAGTTACAGCGCAGGATTATGAAAAAATCTGAAACTGAATCCTGAACCCTATTTTTTTCGGTAATTCGCCAATTCCGCAGCCACCGGATCAGACCCTTCTTTTCTTCGGAGGGCGGCATCCGTTATGGGGAAGCGGGGTGACATCCTTGATCATGTTCACCTCAATCCCTGAATTGGCAATCGCCCGGATCGCACTTTCCCTTCCGGCTCCCGGTCCCCTGACATACACATCAGCCCGCTTCATGCCTGATTCCACCGCAACCCGGGCCGCGTCCTGGGCCGCCAGCTGGGCGGCATAGGGAGTATTCTTCTTGGAGCCACGGAATCCCAGTTTTCCCGCAGAAGAGGCTGAAATGATCTGCCCCTTTTTATTGGAAATGCTGATGATGATATTATTGAAGCTTGCCGAAATATGGACGTCTCCGTAATTGTCGACCTTGACCGTTTTTTTCCGGGTCTGGGCGGCTTTGGGAGCGCCTTTGGTGGCAGCTGTTGCAGGTGTCTTTGCCATGAAATTTTAAAACCTTTATGAATGCTTGGTATGAAATCAGGGCAGTTGCGGTTCCGCAATCCCCCCGGGCCTTTACTTTTTGGGCGCCTTCTTTTTCCCGGCGACCGTCTTGCGTTTTCCTTTACGGGTCCTGCTGTTGGTCCGGGTCCTTTGGCCGCGGACCGGAAGGCCCTTGCGGTGCCGGATCCCCCGGTAACAGGAAATATCCAGCAGGCGCTTGATATTCATCTGGACCTCGGAGCGGAGGGCACCCTCCACCTTGATTTCGTTGGTAATGATGTTTCGGATGGCATTCAACTCATCGTCGGTCCATTCGTTCACTTTCTTGTTCTGATCAATCCCCGCCTTGCCCAGGATATAGGATGCGGTAGACCGGCCGATTCCGAAAATATAGGTCAGGCCAATTACCCCCCTTTTGGTCCTTGGAAGGTCAATGCCAGCGATTCGCGCCATAATGGATCAATATTATTTTTTCCTTTACTCCCTCTTGGCCAGGATCTCAGCCCTGACGCTGTTTAAATCTCGGGTTCTTTTTGTTCAGGATATAAAGTTTCCCCTTCCTGCGTACGATTTTGCAGTCTGCGCTTCTTTTCTTGATGGAGGCCCTCACTTTCATGATCTGCTTTTATTATTTATACCTGAAAATAATCCTGCCTCTGGTCAGGTCGTATGGGCTCATTTCCACGCCAACCTTGTCCCCGGGGAGGATCCGGATATAATTCATGCGCATTTTTCCCGAGATGGTGGCAAGGATCTCGTGGCCGTTTTCCAGCTTTACTCGAAACATGGCGTTGGATAAAGCCTCTAAAATGGTTCCATCCTGTTTGATTAACGCCTGTTTAGCCATAAATTTTTAGGGATTGCAAAGATACGCCATAAATCCTGAAAATGTCAAATTTCAAATGTTAAGAATATTGAATATGTTAACTTGTCAGGAGTCCCGGTTTAGAGCAGGATTTTCGGCTTCCTCGGCTTCAATCCGGGAGAAGGAAGAAAGCAGTTCCGGGCCCCTGTTTCCAACCAGCACCGTGTGCTCGAAATGGGCGGAAGGTTTGCCGTCCCGGGTCGCCACGGTCCAGCCATCTTCCCGGTAGGTGATCTCCCGGGTTCCCAGGTTGATCATCGGCTCGATGGCAATCACCAGGCCTTCCCTCAATTTCATCCCATTTCCCCTTTTCCCGTAATTGGGAACCTGGGGATCCTCATGAAGCTTTTTTCCCAGGCCATGGCCGACCAGTTCCCGGACCACCCCGTAACCCCGGTCAATCTCGGTGTATTTCTGAACCGCATAGGAGATATCCCCGATCCGGTTTCCAGCCCGGGCCTGCGCGATTCCTTCGTAAAGAGAGGCCTTGGTATCCAGGAGCAGCTTCATCACTTCAGTGCGGACCGGGCCAATGGCGAAAGTATATGCGCTGTCGGCATGAAATCCATCCTTCAGCACCCCCACGTCCACGGAAATGATATCCCCTTCCTGGATGATATAGGGCCCCGGAATACCATGCACCACTTCCTCATTGACGGAAATACAGGTTGCATTGGGAAACCCATGGTAATCCTTGAAGGAAGGGACAGCGCCCCTGGAACGGATAAAGCTTTCTGCCAGCTCATCCACCTGGGCGGTGGTCACTCCCGGCCTCAGGAAACGCGCTACTTCTGCAAGGGTATCGGAAAGGATTTGTCCGCTCTGGCGGATGAGTTCGACTTCTTTGGAGTTCTTATAGGCGACCATAGGGTTACATGCCGCTGGGCACGCCTGCAGTTCTTCCCGCGATCCTGCCGGTCTTCATGAGTCCGTCATAATGGCGCATAAGCAGCTGGCTTTCAATCTGCTGGAGGGTATCCAGGATAACTCCCACGATAATCAGCAGGGAAGTCCCCCCGAAAAAGCTGGAGAAGGCCTGGTTGATGCTCAGGGCATATGCGAAGCCTGGGAGGATCCCGATCAGGGCCAGGAAGAATGCCCCGGGCAGGGTGATCCGGTCCATAATGGCGCCTATATATTCCGCGGTGGATTTGCCGGGCTTGATGCCTGGTATGAATCCATTGTTCCGCTTCATTTCATCGGCCATCTGGGTCGGGTTGAAAATCAGGGCGGTATAGAAGTAGGTGAATACGACGACCAGCACCCCGTAAACTGCGTTGTAGGGTGCCGAGGTGTAATCGCTGAAATACCCCATGATGCCGCTGGCCGCGGATCCGCTTTTGGCAAATCCCACGAACATGGGGGGAAGGAACATGATGGCCTGGGCAAAAATGATGGGCATGACTCCCGCCGCATTGACCTTGAGGGGCAGAAATTGCCGGACCCCGCCGTATTGCTTGTTCCCTACAATCCGCTTGGCATAGTTTACGGGAACCTTCCGGGTCCCCTGAACCAGGAGGACCAGGGCCATGATGATAAGCACCAGGAACACGATCTCGATCAGGAATTTGAGGAGGCCTCCCCCGCCCTGGGTGGATTTGGAGGTGAATTCAAACCATAGCGCATGGGGCAGGCGGGCCAGGATTCCGATTTCGATGATGATGGAAGTCCCGTTTCCGACCCCCTTGTCGGTGATCTTTTCACCAAGCCACATCACGAACAGGGTGCCGGCGGTCAGGACGACCACGGTGGAAATGGTGAAGAAAAAGGTTCCAAATTCCGGAAGGATCGCAGGACCGGACTGGCTTCTGAGGTAAAGGACGTAGGCGTTGGCCTGGAAGGCAGTTACAATCACCGTGAGCAGGCGGGTGTACTGGTTGATTTTCCTGCGGCCGCTTTCCCCCTCCTTCTGCATCTTGGCGAACTGGGGCACCGCAATGGTAAGCAGCTGCATGGCAATGGATGCAGAGATATAGGGCATGATACCCAGCCCGAAAATCGCGGCCCGGCTGAAAGCCCCTCCTGCGAACATGTCGAACAGGCCGAGCAATCCCTTGCTGGCCCCTCCCATTTCAAGTTTGTTTGGATCGATTCCAGGCAGGGTGATGAAGCAGCCGATCCGGTAGACCAGGATCAGTCCAAGGGTGAGCAGGATCCTTTTACGGAGGTCCTCGATGCTCCAGATGTTCCGTATGGTCTCGACGATCTTCTTCACTTCACTAGGATTTACCCCCGTTTAAAACGAAAAACAGGGATGGCAGTTTCCAAAAGATCAAATAATCTCAACCGTACCGCCGGCCGTTTCAATTGCTTTTTTGGCGGCTTCACTCACGGCGCTGACCCTGAAGGGCAGTTTTCTTTTCAGTTCTCCGCCGGCCAGGATCTTGACCTTATCCTGTTTGCGGATCAGGTCATGGGAAAACAGGGATTCGGGGGTGACTTCCTTCAGGTCCAACCGTTCGGCTGCCATTTCCAGCTGGCCCAGGTTGAAGATGCGGAATTCCACCCGGCCGGGGTTTTTGAATCCTCTCTTGGGAAGCCTCCGCTGGATGGGCATCTGGCCTCCTTCATGACCTCTCTTGTTTTTGAAGCCGCTGCGGGACTGGTGGCCCTTGGTTCCTTTGGTGGAAGTGCCTCCTTTTCCTGAAGCTTCCCCGCGGCCCAGCCTCTTCGGCTTCTTAACAGATCCCTTCGCGGGCGTCAGCGTATGCAGGTTCATGACTTTTGATATTATTTGTGATCGACTTGGACCAGGTGGGCCACCTTGCGGATCATGCCCAGGACCTGGGGAGTAGCCTCATGCTCCACGACCCGGTGCATCTTTTTCAGGCCCAGGGCCTTCAGGGTCTCCTTCTGCCGCTGTGGACGGTCAATTCCGCTTTTCACCTGGGTGATCCTGATCTTAGCCATCTCCAATTATTTTTTCTTATCCTTGAAACACTTTCTTCAGCGATATGTTCCTGGACCGGGCCACATGGATGGGTTCCCTGAGCAGGCTCAGGGCCTTGAATGTGGCTTTAACCACGTTGTGGGGATTGGCTGATCCCAGGGATTTGGCCAGGACATCGGTCACTCCCGCACTTTCCAGGACAGCCCTCATGGAGCCCCCTGCAATCACCCCGGTCCCATGGGCTGCCGGCTTGAGCAGGACCTTGGCGGCTCCTTCCTTGGCCAGTTGTTCATGGGGAACGGTCCCATGCATCACCGGTACCCGGATCAGGTTTTTCTTGGCGTCATCAATCCCCTTGGTGATCGCCTCCTGGACTTCCTTGGCCTTACCGAGTCCGTGGCCAACCACCCCGTTTTCATTGCCCACCACAACCAGTGCGGAAAAGCTGAACGTGCGGCCCCCTTTCGTGGTCTTGGTCACCCGGTTGATAGCCACCACCTTTTCCTTCAACTCCAGATCCCCTGCCTTGACACGGACTGCGGTTTGTTTTGACATGATGCTTTTTTAGAAACTCAGAATTTTAGACCTCCCTCGCGGGCGCTTTCTGCAAGGGCTTTTACCCTGCCATGATAAAGGTTGCCACCCCGGTCAAAGACGCATTGGGTGACCCCGAGGGCAACCGCCCGGGTCGCAATGGCCTGTCCCACGAGCCTGGATTTTTCCACCTTGGTCCCTTTCACCTCCCGGATCTCCTTCTGCCTGGAGGAAGCAGCAGCCAGGGTCACACCGTGCTCATCATCGATCAGCTGGGCATAGATATCGGTATTGCTCCGGAAAACGGAGAGCCTCGGTTTCCCGGGCTCACCGGCCACCTTCCTGCGGATCCTGTACCTGATCTTCTGCCTTCTCTGTAATTTGGTACCCATGATTATTCAATTAACCGGGAATACCCCGGCTTATTTTCCAGCTGTTTTTCCTGCTTTTTTGCGAACCACCTCATCACTATACCGCACCCCCTTACCCTTATAGGGCTCCGGCTTGCGCAGGCTCCTTATTTTGGCCGCAACCTGACCAAGCAGTTGATGATCCGGCCCTTCCAGGGTGATCTTCGGGTTTTGCCCCTTTTCCGTTTCGGTTTTCACCTTCAATTCCCGGGGCACTTCAAAAACAATATTATGTGAAAATCCCAGGGAAAGGTCCAGGAGCTGTCCCTGGTTGGTGGCTTTGTAGCCCACACCCACCAGCTCCAGCTGTTTGGAGAACCCGGTGGTCACTCCTTTCACCATGTTGGCCACCAGGGCCCGATACAGCCCATGGAGGGACCGGTGCCGGATCTGGTCCGTCGGCCTGGAAAACAGAACCATGCCGTCCCTGACTTCCACCTGGATATCCCGGTCAACCGCCTGCTTCAATTCTCCTTTGGGACCTTTCACCAGCACCTCGTTATGAGGGTTGACCGTCACCGTAACTCCGGAGGGTATTTTGACAGGGCTTCTTCCGATCCGCGACATAAAATATTATTGTGATGTTGGTTTATATTTTTCCGGCCCCTTTTCGTTCAGGGATCCTCCAGGGATCAATACACATGGCAGAGTACTTCTCCACCTACCTGTTGCACCTTGGCCTCCTTGTCCGTCATCACTCCCCTGGAAGTAGAAAGTATGGCAATACCCAGACCGTTTTTCACCCTCCTGAAATCCTGGGGCCTCGCATACTGCCTCAGCCCCGGCCTGCTGACCCGCTCCAGGGTCTTGATGGCGGGTTCCTTGGTCAGGTTGTCATATTTCAGGGCGATCTTGATCACCCCCTGTTTGGAGTCATCCTCAAATTTGTACTTGAGGATATATCCCTTTTCATAAAGGATCTCCGTGAGGCGTTTTTTGAGGTTGGACGCAGGAATTTCCACGAGCCGGTGGCCGGCGCGTTGCGCATTCCGAATCCTGGTCAGGAAATCTGCGATCGGGTCTGTCACCATAATATTATTGCTTCAAATGGTTTGCATCAGGAACTAAAAACAAATCGGGCTGAAGATCCGGATCCCCAACCGGGTGCATTCACCAGCTGGCCTTGGTCACTCCGGGAATTTTCCCCGAGAGCGCCATGTCGCGGAAAACGATCCGGGATACTCCGAAATACCGGATATATCCCCTGGGCCTTCCCGTGAGCTGGCAGCGGTTCTTCAAACGCACCGGGGAAGCATTGCGGGGCAGCCGGTCCAGGGCGGCATAATTGCCGGCAGCCTTGAGGGCAGCCCGCCTCTGGGCATATTTGGCAACCATCACCATCCTTTTGCGCTGTCTTGCCTTGACCGATTCTTTTGCCATAGTGGTTTTGCTGTTGTTTTGGTTCGTTATTATTTTTCCTTCCGGGCATCCCTGAAAGGCATCCCCATTTCCTTCAACAGGGCCATGGCTTCCTCATTGGTCCGGGCTGAAGTCACGAAGGTGATGTCCATCCCGTTGATCTTGGTCACCTTATCGATATCCACTTCCGGGAAAATAATCTGTTCTGTGATGCCCAGGGTATAATTGCCCCGGCCATCAAATGCCTTTTCGCTTACCCCCCTGAAATCCCGGACCCTGGGAAGGGCCACGGAAACCAGCCGGTCGATGAACTCATACATTTTCACCCCCCGGAGGGTGACCCGGGCGCCAACGGGCATGGCCTTGCGCAATTTGAAGTTCGATATATCCTTTTTGGAAAGCGTGGCCACCGCTTTTTGTCCGGCGATCCTGCTCATTTCCTCGACGGCTACGTCAATGAGCTTTTTGTCATTGACCGATCCGTTGACTCCCTGGTTCAGGTTGACCTTGAGGACCCTGGGGACCTGCATGGGAGATTTGTATCCGAACTGCTTGATCAGGGAAGGAATGACCTCCTTCTGGTATTTTCCCTGAAGCCTGGGTATGTATCGCTCTTGTGCCATTATTTAATCTCCTCACCGGATTTTTTGGAAACCCGCATCGTTTTTCCATCCTCCCTCCTTAGGGTGATTCGGGTTGGTTCGCCAGTTTTGGCGTCCCAAAGCATCACGTTGGAAATATCGATCGGAGCCTCAATATTGATGATCCCTCCCTTGGTGTTTTTCGCGGAAGGCTTGGTATGCTTGGTTACCATGTTGACCCCTTCCAAAAGAACCTTCACCCGATTCTCCTCTTCATTCGTGATCACCTCGAGGACTTTGCGGGGCTTGGTCCGGTTGCGATACCTTCCGGTGATCACCGCAACCAGGTCTCCCTTGTGGAC
Source organism: Chitinophagaceae bacterium (assembly GCA_025451655.1). GTDB lineage: Bacteria > Bacteroidota > Bacteroidia > Chitinophagales > Chitinophagaceae > JANWKA01. The sequence continues at coordinate 9,651 of JANWKA010000168.1, forward strand.
ATGAACCTTTTTCTTGAATCTCGTTTTCATTCACAACTGATTGACTGCCGGCCTGTTCCGCTGGTTTTAAAGTCCCGGAAACGGCCTGCAAAGATACGGTTATAATACTTCAGGAGCAAGCGAAATTATCTTCATATAACCCTTGTCCCTCAGCTCTCTGGCCACCGGTCCGAAGATGCGGGTGCCCCGGGGCTCGTCCGCCTGGTTGAGCAGCACCACGGCATTGTCGTCAAACCGGATATAGGAGCCGTCCTTGCGGCGCAGCTTGTTCCGGGTCCGGACGATCACGGCCTTGGTCACTGTCCCTTTTTTAATACCTCCGGAAGGAATGGCATCTTTTACCGTGACAACGATCGTATCTCCAATCCGGGCGTAATCCTGCCCGGAATTACCGAGCACGCGAATGCAAAGCACTTCCTTGGCCCCGCTATTATCGGCTACATTCAGCCTGCTCTCCTGTTGTATCATGATTATTTGACTTTCTCAATGATTTCCACCATACGCCAACGCTTGGTTTTGCTCAGGGGGCGGGTCTCCATGATGCGTACCAGGTCACCGGGCTGGCATTCTCCCTTTTCATCGTGCACCGTGAACTTGGTGGTCTTTTTCAGGAATTTCCCATAGATGGGATGCTTCACCCTTCGTTCGACCTTCACCGTGATGGTCTTCTGCATCTTGTTGCTGGAGACCACTCCGATCCTGGTTTTCCTGAGATTTCTTTCGATTGTTTCTGGCATGGTTATGAGTTTTGGGCCGGGATCAGAATCCCAGCTCCCTTTTCCTGAGTTCGGTTTTGATGCGGGCGATCGTCCTTCTGACCCCTCTGAGGATCATCGGGTTTTCCACCGGCGAAATGGTATGGCTGAACTGCAGCTTCTTGAGCCGCATGGATTCATCAGCCAGTTGATTTTTCAGATCCTGTTCGCTCAGGTCTTTCAAATTGATCTTTTCCTTCATAATCCGGGTTGGTAATGGTTATGCTTTTTCCGCAACTGGCGCCTCATAATCAGGGCTCACCACGAAACGGGTCTGGATCGGCAATTTCTGGGCGGCAAGCTCCAGGGCATGCCTTGCTATGGCCACGGGAACTCCCCCGGCCTCGAACAGGACCCTGCCCGGCTTGACCACCGCTGCCCAATGGTCCGGCGCCCCCTTTCCCTTTCCCATACGCACTTCCAGGGGTTTTTTGGTAATGGCTTTGTCCGGGAAGATCCGGATCCATACATTGCCTTCCCGCTTCATTTCCCGGGTCAGGGCAACGCGAGCAGCCTCGATCTGCCGGTCGGTGATCCACTTGGGTTCCATGGCCTTCAGGCCAAAGCTGCCGAACGCCAGGGTTGAACCGCGTTTTGCGTTCCCCTTGATGCGCCCCTTGTGCATCTTGCGATGCTTTGTCTTCTTCGGCTGTAGCATATCCTCTTTTCTTTACATCAATGAATGGTTCAGCTTCTGCGTGCCGGCGAGCCTCCCCGGCGGTCCGGGCCCCGGTCCGGCCTGTCCCTGCGGTCGCCCCCTCTTTCCCGATCCGGACGGCGTTCGCCGTGATGGGCCCTTTCCCCCCCTTCTTTCCCACCCACCAGGTTCGGGTTCAGGTCCCGTTTGCCCAGGATCTCACCCTTGCAGATCCAGACCTTGACCCCGATCTTTCCATATACGGTCTGGGCAAAAATGGAGGCGTAATCAATGTCCATTCTCCAGGTGTGCAGGGGCGTTCTGCCCTGCTTGATCTCTTCTGTGCGGGCGATCTCGGATCCGCCCAGCCTTCCGCTCACCTTGATCTTGATCCCCTCTGCCCCCATCCGGAGGGCGGTGGCGATGGACATTTTGATCGCCCTTTTATAATTGATCCGGCTTTCAATCTGCCGGGCTACGGTTTCTGCAACGATATTGGCATCCACCTCAGGCCGGCGGATCTCCAGGATATTGATCTGAACATCCTGCTTCCCGGTAAGCTTCTTGAGCTCTTCCTTGATCCGGTCGACTTCCCCGCCTCCCTTGCCGATGATAATCCCCGGCTTGGAAGTATGGATGGTGATGATCAGCTTGTTCAGGGTCCTCTCGATCACAATCCGGGAGATCCCTCCCTTGTTGATCCTCGCATTGAGGTAGGTCCTGACCCGGTTGTCCTCCACCAGCTTGGTGGAATAGTCCTTCTTGCTGCCGTACCAGTTGGAATCCCATCCACGGATGATGCCGAGCCTGTTTCCGATCGGGTTGGTTTTCTGACCCATGCCTTATGATTTGTTTTTTTGAGCTTTTTGAGATCCTTCCGGTTTTTTCTTCGCCGGTTTCTTTTTCCTGGGGGTCTCCTCCACCGGCGAAACTTCCAGAGCCTCTTCTTCTGTCTCCGGAACCGGAGCGGCCTTTTCCGCTTCTGCCGGAGCGGCCATTTCCAGGCCCAGACCCCGTTCGCGGCTATCCACGATCACCGTGACGTGGTTGCTTCTTTTGCGGACCCGGTATCCCCTTCCCTGGGGGGCCGGCCGCATGCGCTTCAGGGTCCTTCCCCCGTCCACATAGATCACTTTCACGTACAGGCCCGCATCCTCCACCCGCTGGTCGGGGTTTTTCTGTTTCCAGTTATCGATTGCGGAAAGCAGAAGCTTTTCCAGGGGGCCGCTCGGGTGCTTGGGGTGAAAATGAAGGGTATTGAGCGCCTGGTCCACATCCATTTTGCGGATCAGGTCGGCCAGTAACCGCATTTTTCGCGGAGAGGTCGGGTGATTCCTGAGCTTGGCAATCGCTTCCATGTCTTGAATAAGTTAAAATCTCTTTAGGGTCAGGTAGTCTCCACCTTCTTGCTGGAATGCCCCCGGAAATTCCGGGTCGGGGCAAATTCACCAAGCTTATGCCCTACCATGAACTCGGTGACATAAACAGGAATGAACTTGTTGCCGTTGTGCACGGCAAAGGTGTGCCCCACAAAATCGGGGGTCACCGTGCTGCGCCTGGACCAGGTTTTGATCACCGCCTTCTTAGCGCCCCCGTCATTGATCTTCAACACCTTTCTTTCCAGCTTGTGATCCACGTAAGGACCTTTTTTTACCGAACGGGCCATGTATTGGGTTTATGAATTATTGATATCAAAAATTTATTTCTTGTCTTTTTTCCGGCTGATGATCAGCTTGTCGGACCCCTTGTGGTGCTTGCGGGTCTTGAGCCCCTTGGCCACAATCCCCCTGCGGGACCGGGGATGTCCCCCCGAAGCCTTTCCTTCCCCCCCGCCCATGGGATGATCGACGGGATTCATGGCTACACCGCGGGTGCGAGGCCTGATCCCCCTCCACCGGTTCCTTCCTGCCTTTCCCATTGACTGGAGGGCATGGTCCGAATTGGAAACCGTTCCCACCGTGGCCATGCAGCTGCCCAGGACCTTGCGCAACTCCCCGGAAGGCATCTTGAGGACCACATATTTATCCTCCTTGTTGGTCAGCTGGGCATAGGCGCCTGCGCTCCGGGCAATCGCGCCGCCTTTGCCGGGTTGCAATTCGATGTTATGCACCACGGTTCCGAGTGGCATATTCTTCAGCAACAGGGCATTTCCCACTTCGGGGGCCACTTCAGGACCGCTGAATACTTTCCCCCCTGGCTGGATGCCCTGCGGGGCAAGGATATAGCGCTTTTCCCCGTCCGCATAATGGAGCAGGGCGATGAAGGCACTCCGGTTCGGATCATATTGAACCGATTCCACGGTGGCCGGAACCCCGTGCTTTTCCCTCTTGAAGTCGATGATTCGGTATAATTTCTTGTGACCACCCCCGATATACCGCATGGACCTCCTTCCCTGGGCGTTGCGTCCCCCGCTCCGGTTAGCCTTGTCCAGAAGAGATTTTTCCGGATTGTCGCTGGTGATCTCGGCGTAAGCATTGCCGATCCTCCAGCGGGTCCCTGCCGTCATCGGCTTGTATTTCTTCAGTGCCATGTCGGTTCGGTTAAATCAATTATGCATTTCCATATAAGTCAATCGTCTCGCCGGAAGCCAGGGTCACGACGGCTTTCTTGCGGGCCGGCTTGCGACCCGAGATCACCCCGGCTTTGGTGAACCGGGATTTACTTTTGCCCGGAAGGACCAGGGTATTCACCCCCTTGACGGAAACCCCGTAGAATTTCTCCACGGCATGTTTGATCTCCAGCTTGTTGGCCCTGCGGTCTACGATGAAGTAATATCTTCCCTGCTTTTCGGTCTGTATATTGATCTTTTCGGTAACCACCGGTCGGATCAGCACATCAGCTAGGTTCATGGCTCTGTATTGAATTGTTATGCTTTCCCCGCTGGGGCTTGTTCCCCGGAGGGTTCTTCTTCCCCAACAAGCAGTTTGGCCGCGCTTTCCGTAAACACCAGGTGGTCGGCGTTCATAATATCATAGGTATTGATGTCGCTCAGGGCGATCCCGTTCACGCTGGACAGGTTCCGAAGAGACAGGTACAGCGGTTCGGAAAGTGAGGATCCGACAAACAGGGTCTTTTTATCCCCGGGCTGGATCCCGAGCTGTCGGAGCATGCCGCTGAACCGGCTGGTCCTGGGCGTCTCCAGCTCCAGCTCTTCCACGATGGTGATCATCCCGGCTTTTGCCTTGTAGGAAAGGGCCGAAACCTTGGCCAGGTCCCTGACCTTTCGGTTCAGTTTAAAATCATAGCTGTGGGGCTTAGGCCCGAAAATGGTGCCACCACCTTTATAAAGCGGGTTCCGGATATTGCCTTTGCGGGATCCACCGGTTCCTTTCTGCTTGTGCAGCTTGCGGGAGGATCCTTTCACTTCCTTGCGGTTCTTCACCCGGTGGGTACCCTGGCGGAGCCCTGCCTGGTAATGTTTTACCGCAAGCCAGATGGCATGATCGTTGGGCTCGACGCCAAATATTTCATCGGGCAGCGAAACGCTTCTTCCGGTCTTCTTTCCTTCAATGCTGAGAATCTCCAGTTCCATATCAGTTCTGAATTATGAGGATTGAACCGTTATGGCCGGGGACCGAACCGCCGACCAGGATAAAGTTCTTATCCGCGAATACCCGGACCACTTTCAGTCCCCTCACTTTCACCCGCTCTGCTCCCATCCTGCCGGCCATCCGCATGCCCTTGAATACCCTGGAAGGGTAGGAAGAACCTCCGACGGATCCCGGGGCCCGGGAACGGTCGTGCTGGCCGTGGGTGGCTTCCCCCACGCCGGAAAATCCATGGCGCTTGACCACGCCCTGGAACCCCTTCCCCTTGGAAGTCCCCACCACCTCAACGATCTCACCTTCCTGGAAAATGTCACAGGTGATTTGTTCACCCAGATTTTTTTCAAGCGAGGGATCCGGGATTTCCCGGATAAACTGTTTGGGAGAGGTGGAAGCTTTTGCGAAGTGCTGGCGGAGGGGGAGGGGGGTGTGCTTTTCTTTCTTTTCGCCGAAGGCGATCTGGAGGGCGTTGTAGCCGTCCTTTTCGGTGGTTTTCACCTGGGTGACCACGCAGGGACCGGCTTCGATGATCGTGCAGGCCGTCTGTCGGCCATTCGGCTCAAAGATACTGGTCATGCCGATCTTCTTTCCAATGATGCCTTTCATCTGGTGTCGTTTTTACCAAGAGCCTGAGGGTGTTCTTGCTATCCTCAGGATTGGATATGAATATGCCGCCTGATCCCGATCCGGGTCAGGCTTTGATCTCCACATCCACTCCGGAGGGAAGATCAAGCTTTGATAACGCGTCTACCGTCCTGGAAGAGGAGGTGTATATATCCATCAGCCTTTTATGTGTGGCAAGCTGGAACTGCTCCCTGGCTTTTTTGTTCACGTGCGGAGACCTGAGCACGGTGAAAATCTTCCTTTCGGTCGGAAGGGGAATCGGCCCGGTGACTACGGCTCCGGTGCTGCGGACGGTCTTCACGATCTTTTCGGCGGATTTGTCGACGAGGTTGTGATCGTAGGATTTTAACTTGATTCTGATTCTCTGGGACATGAGCCTTGGATGACCTGAATTACGATGAATTGATTTCCAACCCTTTAACTCCAACTGATCCGCTGCACAACCCTACCCTGTTTTTTTGGATTTGGGAGGGCAAAGGTAAGTTGATAAATCGACATTCCAAAGATTGGATACTCAAAATATCCCTGCTTTCCTAACCTGCCGGACCCGCCCAAATAATGGCCTGGCCTCAATCCCCGGGGAGAGGGACCCCAATTCACCTCCCTGGGGTGAAAAGGGATGGGCAAATTGTTAATTTCAGGCCCGGCTGTGGGACAAATCCCCAGCCCCTTCCAGATGAGATTCAACCGACTTCTGATTTCCTCCCTGATTGGGGCGTCTCTTTTGCTCCCCATGGTCCAGGGTATGGGGCAGCGAAGAACCAATTTTGACCAGGGGTGGAAATTCCTGAAAGGGGATCCTGCCGGTGCCGAACAATCCGGATTCGACGATTCCGGGTGGCGTGGTCTCAACCTGCCCCATGACTGGAGCATCGAGGGGCCCTTCTCCCCCGGGAACCCGGCGGGATACTCCGGGGGAGCGCTTCCCGGCGGGGTCGGCTGGTACCGCAAGGAGTTCAGGCTGGCTGGATTTGAAGGAGAGCATACCTGGATTGAATTCGACGGGGTTTATATGAACAGCAAGGTCTGGATCAATGGCCATTACCTGGGAAACAGACCCTATGGATACAGCAGCTTCTGGTATGACCTGACCCCCTGGATCCATGCCAGGAGTCGCAATGTCCTTGCGGTCCGTGTGGACAATTCCCTGCAGCCGAATTCAAGGTGGTATTCCGGATCGGGGATCTACCGCCACGTCTGGATCATCCGGACCGGGGCAGTCCACGTGGACCAGTGGGGTTCCTATGTGACCACCCCCCGGGTGGATGAAGCAACGGCTCTCCTTCGGGCCACTCTCACCCTTTCCAACGACAGCACCAAATCCCTTTCCCTGACCCTGGTGGACCGGGTCCTGGATCCCTCTGGAAAAGAAGTATCCAACCGGCATCAGGAATTCCGGGCGCCCGCTTCCGGGAAGCAATCCCTTTCCGACAGCCTGGTGGTGGCCCATCCCCTGCTCTGGAGCCCTTCCTCCCCCGGAATTTACACCCTGGTCAGCAGGATCTATTCCGGGAAAAAGCTCCTGGACGAATACCGGACCTCCTTCGGGATCCGGACTTTCCGGTTTGATCCGGAGCTGGGCCTGATCCTCAACGGGAAGTCCCTGAAAATCCTCGGAGTTTGCGACCACCATGACCTGGGCTGCCTCGGTTCGGCCCTCAATGACCGGGCCCTGGAACGCCAGCTCCAGATTCTGAAAGCGGCCGGGGTCAATGCCATCCGCACCAGCCATAATCCCCCAGCCCCCGAATTGCTGGACCTCTGTGACCATATGGGCCTGCTGGTGATGGACGAAGCCTTCGATTGCTGGTACCTGCCCAAGGTCAAATACGATTACCACCTCTATTTTGGGGCCTGGCATCAGCGGGACCTTTCCGATATGGTGCTCAGGGACCGAAATCACCCCAGCATTATTCTTTGGAGCATCGGCAATGAGATCCCGGAGCAGGGCAGCAAGGACGGGGGGAAGGTCGCCACCGAACTGGCCGGGATCGTACATTCCCTGGACCCCACCCGGCCGGTGACCAGCGCCTGCAACGGGGTAGTCAGCGCAGATCAGAATGGCTTTGCTGCAGCCCTGGATGTGGTGGGTATCAATTATTCCATTTCCGAATATGACAAACAAAAGGCCCGTTATCCGGACCGGAAATTCTTCGGAAGCGAAACCACTTCGGCCTTCGAAAGCCGGGGAGTCTATTTCATGCCTGCCGATTCCTACCACCTGAAGTCCCCCACCCTGCAGTCCTCCTCATATGATAATTCCTGGGCCCCCTGGGGTTCCGGAGCAAGGGATGGCTGGAGGGCGATCCGGGACCGGGATTTCATGGCGGGCATGTTCATCTGGACCGGATTCGATTATATCGGGGAGCCCACGCCTTATCAATACCCGGCACACAGTTCCTATTTCGGATTCGTGGACCTCTGCGGATTTCCAAAAGATGCCTATTATTTCTACCAAAGCCAGTGGACCGCGAATCCCATGGTGCACCTGCTTCCCCACTGGAACTGGAAGCCGGGGCAATCCGTGGATGTTTGGGCCTATACCAACTGCGACAGCGTCAGTCTTTATCTAAACCAGGAGCCCATCGGCACCAGGCATTTCACCGATAAGGAACAGATGAATCTTTCCTGGAAGGTGATTTTCCAGCCCGGCATCCTGGAGGCCCGGGGATGGAAAGGAGGGAAAGTGGTGGCCACAGCCACGGAGCGCACCGCATCCGCACCTTCCGCAATCCGCCTGGACCCGGACCGGTCCGGGCTCAGGGCCGATGGCACTGACCTTTCCTTTGTCACCGTCCGGGTGGAAGACCAAAAGGGCACCCTGGTCCCGGATGCAGGTAACCTCATCCATTTTTCCCTTTCCGGACCTGGGGAGATTGCAGGGGTTGATAACGGGGACCCGACCAGCCTGGAGTCCTACCAGGGAAATCAGCGGAAGGCCTTTAACGGGATGTGCCTGGTGGTGATCCGGACCACAGGTGAGGCAGGTCCGATCACCCTCACCGCCACCGCAGATGGATTGGAAACGGCAAAGGCCAGCCTGGTTTCCCGGTGATTCACCAGGGGGATAACCCGATAAAATCCTTTTTTCCGGAAACCGGCCGGCCATAATAATCCACAGGAGACCTTCCAGGGGGAAAATCCGCAAGGCACCTTTCAGGGCAGCTCCGGGGCCGGGGATGGGAATGCAGGAGCCTGGGAGGAATAGCGGCGGAATACTCTTCCGGAAATGGAAATTCCCTTCCCTTCACCCACATGGCGGATTGCAGCTGGCCCCTTTCCTGATGAAATTGACGCACCCATTCCGGGAGGGATAGCAGCCTTCCTTCCCAACGGACCAGGCTGTCCGCCCCTCCCCACCCCTGGAAATAATTGCAGGTGAACCAGGCCCGGGTGGTATCCACCCGAGCCCCGCCCTGGACCAGGAAGGACCCTCCCCAGGAAAGGAAAACGTTATTGCAGATCCGGACTCCCGAAAAATTGTTTCCCATCAGATCGATGGCAGCAGCCTGGGGCTGGTGGCCGGGAACCGGGCCGCAGAGGACCAGGTTATGGCGGACCAGGCTGTTCTCCACCCGGTACAGGGAATCTGCCCCCCAAAGGGTGATGCCCCCATACCCGTTTTTCCTCCCGTCATCCAGGCTGATATTGAACCGGACCAGGTTATTCCGGAAAGGTAATACGGCTCCATATTCCGCCAGCAAGTATCCCGCACCGTCATTGCCATACGAAAAATTGTATTGGATCTGGCATTCGGAGGAACCCCCGTCGATATCGAATCCTCCACCGTCCTTCAGGGAAGCGGTGTGGTTGTCATGGGAGATGCAATGCTCGATCCGGGCATCATGGCAGAGCCAGACCCAGATCCCCACCGGTCCGCCCGCGTCGCAGGTATTATCCCGGCCGTTGTTCCAGGCCTCGCAATGGGTGATCACCACCTGGTCCACGCTTCCCAGGACAATGCCATTGCCGGAATGGCGGGAGGTCTGGTCCCGGATGCCGGGGTTATCATGAACCCGGCATCCGGAAAGCAAAAAATCCCGGTGAACGAATCCCTCCTGGTAACCGGCGAAGGAAGCGATACCGGCCTCCCCGTTTCCGCTGGCCTCACACCCGAACAGGCGCACGTTGCGAAATCCCCTGACGGACGGTGAAGCGGGTGTCCAGAACGCGAATCCGAAGTTTCGGAATCCCCGGGCCAGGCAATGGACAATGCGCAGATCAGAAATCTCCTCCAGGGAATCATCACTGTAACAATCCAGGCCGGATCCCCTGTTGGAATCAATTCCGCTGCCTTCCAGAACAAGATCCCGGACCACCAGGCCGGAACTGTTATGGGCATAAATGGCATCCCCGTTGCCGCCGTCGATCACTGCCCTGCCCCTTCCATAGCTCCCGATCACGAGGAAAAGGTCCGGGCCCATTTTCCGGAATGGGCCCACCCGGAGGGTTCCGGAAAAACGGTCCCCGCCGCGAAATAAAATGGTGTCCCCCGGACCGAAAGAGGAAGCATCCAGACGGGAAATGGTTTTCCAGGGATGGGTGGTTGATGTTCCGGAGGCCAGGTCATTGCCTGCATGACTCAGGTACCAGGTCCGTGCACCGCAGTCCCGGGGAAGCAGGACAGGGACCTGAAGCAAAAAAAAGA
>JANWKA010000169.1 GCA_025451655.1 Chitinophagaceae bacterium
ATATTGCGGTAACTGACCAGGCAATGGTGGTCCTGGAGTTTCAGGGGGGAAGGACCGTGGCTGGAATAGTAGGGATGGCCTATGTAGAGGGTTTTTCCCCAAAGCACCACGTTGTTCTGTATGAGCACCCCGTTCTGGATGGCCGTCACGCGGGCCGGGCTCTTCAGGCTGCCGTCCGAATTGAACCGCGGTGCGGTCCAGATCACATCATAGGTCTGCCAGACCCCCGGGGGACGGCAGGCATTGACCAGGGGAGGGTACTGCTTGTAAATGCTTCCTGCCTGGCCGTTGGTATAGGTTGGGCTTTGATAGGAGTCCAGCACCTGGAGTTCATATCCGTCATCCCCCGGTCCTGTGGAAGCCAGGAAAACCCCGCTGTTTCCCCTGCCCTGGCCGCTGTCTTTCACCATTGCCGGGGATCTCCATTCGATATGCAGCTGGTAATCTTCAAAACTCTGTTTGGTTTGAATGCTCCCGGTGCCGGGCTTCACGGTGGCGATTCCGTTTTCCACGGTCCAGCCAGCGGGGCTGCCATCTTTTACGCTGACCCATTGGTCCAGGCTGGATCCGTCAAAAAGGACGATGGCATCTGAAGGGGGCTGGCTGTTTTCTTCCCCTGGAGTCACCACGGCGGGAACCGGGGTGTAGAATTCCGTTTCCTCAGGTTTCATGGTCTTGTTCTCCGGTGGCGGAGCCATCCTGAACTGGGAAAGGTCCCAGCTTGGTTCGATGTTTTGAGAAAAACCCGGTAGGGAAAAGGAAATGGAGCCCAGGGCCAATGCGCTTCCCAGAAGGTAAATTTTTCTTTTCATGGCTTGGTTCAAATTTTGGGTAAGGTATAACCATTTTTATAATCAGGTTGGAGGTATTGGTTGGCCGGGGCGGATGAAAATTGCATCTGGCCCGGGTCCAGGTAAACCTGGTCGCCGGTGCGGTGTGCGATATTGCCCATGTGGCAATTGATCGCAACCAGTGCGGCAGCATCCACCGGGGTATGGAGATCTTCCATTTTGCGGGACTGAACGACGCTGATGAAATTGGCCGCATGAAGGTCCATGCCGTTATCGGTCGCGCTCTGGCGGGGAATGGCTTCCATATTTTTGCCCTCGGGGATCACTTCCCATCCGCCCCGGTCCAGGACCAGGGTTCCATTGTTTCCGATATAGGCGATTCCGTGGTCCCTTCCATAGGGGCCTCCGTTGATCCCGACAGCCTGCTCCCAGACCAGGTCGAAATCGCCGAAATCATATATGGTAGCCATCGTATCCGGCCATTCTTCAGCGTCATCCGGATACCCGTTCTTTCCCCCGATTGCGGCCGCGCTGCGGGCATAGCTTGCTTTCATTGCGAGCAACACATAATCGATCAGGTGGACCCCCCAGTCGGTCATCAGGCCGCCTGCGTAATCATAGAACCATCGGAAATTGAAATGAAAACGATTGGGATTGAAGGGGCGGGTAGGAGCCGGACCCAGCCAAAGGTCATAATGGACCCCCTGGGGAACCGGCCCATCCGGCTGGACCGGGATGGGTTTCATCCAGCCCTGGTAGGCCCATGCCTTCACGAGCCTGATCTTTCCGAGTTTGCCGGACTGTACAAAATCCACCGCATCCCGGAAATGTTTCTGGCTTCTTTGCCACTGCCCCACCTGAACCACTCTGGAATACCTGCGCTGCGCCCCGACCATGACCTGGCATTCGGCGATCGTGCGCCCTAGCGGTTTTTCGCAGTACACGTCCTTTCCTGCCGCACATGCGTCCGTCATCACCAGGGCATGCCAGTGGTCAGGGGTGGCGATCAGGACGGCATCCACATCCGGGTCTGAAAGCAGGTCCTGGTATCGGGTATAGGTTTTCGGATTCATTCCGGCCTGCCGGATCCCCGCAAGGCGGCGCTGCAGGACGTTCTCGTCCACATCGCAAAGGGCCGATACCCGGACCTGGGGGACCTTCATCAGGGATTGCAGGTCCGCCCATCCCTGGCCGTTGATGCCTATGGCTCCGATCCGGATCTGGTCGCTGGGGGATACTGTCCTGCGGATTTGGGCCATCAGGTCCAGCGGAGCTGCTGCAGCCACCGCGGAACCCGCGGCGAGCTGTGCTCCCGACCGGAGGAAGGCTCTTCTGGTATAGCGCATCTTGGAAGGAATTTAATAAGTGTCCTTTTCTGCGTCCTGATCGTTTTCCTCCTCCATATTGAAGTTCATGATTGTTCCCAGCAGGTCTCCGAATTGTACCGAGCTTTCCAGGGGTTTTTTGCTGATCAGGGAATAAGCCGAAAGTCCATGAAGGATGAATTCCATGAGCAGGATGGTCTCCTTGGCATTGGCATGAGGAAAATAGGATTTGGCCATGTCCCGGAGGCCCTGCACTTTATTCAGGTTCTGTTCCCGCTGCTTGTCCGGAGCGTCCAGCAACAGCTGGAGCTTGTTTCCCCCATCGAACCACTGGGTGATCCGGGAGTAGGGGTTTTCAGTGACGGGCTGCTTTTTCTTCTTAAAAGTGTCCGGGTTCGGAAAATACTGGACAAACAGGGTCCGGATCGCCTTGTCCAGGAGGTTGAAGGCCACCTGGAGGGGGCCTTCCTGCTCCCCTTCATAGACCAGCTCGATCTTCCCGGTGATGGAGGGGACCACCGCGTAAAGGTCCGTGATCCGGACGGTGGTTTCCTTCTCCCCGTTGATAAAGGACCTGCGCTCCCCGGCGCTGATCAGGTTCTGGTAGCAGGAAATGGTCAGCCGGGCTGAAACCCCGCTTTTGGAATCCACGAACTCGCTGGCACGGGCTTCGAAGGCGATCTGTTCAACCAGTCTTTTGGCCAGGTCAAAGGTTTTCACCTTTTCGTTTTGTTCTTCGCTGATATGGGACTCCTGGGCGGTGATCAGCAGGGAAGTTTCCAGGGTCTTGGGATAGTGGGTGATGATCTGGCTTTCGATGCGGTCCTTCAGCGGGGTGACGATTGCTCCCCGGTTGGTGTAATCTTCCGGGTTGGCCGTGAAAACGAATAGCATGTCCAGGGAGATTCGAAGCTTGAATCCCCGGATCTGGATATCCCCCTCCTGGAGGATGTTGAACAAAGCCACCTGGATCCTGGCCTGGAGGTCCGGAAGCTCGTTGATCACGAAAATTCCCCGGTTGCAGCGCGGGATGATCCCGAAATGGATCACCTTCTGATCCGCATAGGTGAGCTTCATATTGGCCGCCTTGATGGGATCAACGTCTCCGATCAGGTCGGCAACCGAAACGTCCGGGGTGGCCAGTTTTTCCCCATACCGTTCACTGCGGTGAATCCACTCCACCGGCAACTGGTCTCCCAGCTTTTCCTTAAGCTCCATGGCATGACGGGATATGGGCTGAAAGGGATCGTCATTGATCTCCGAACCGGCGACGCAGGGAAGGTATTCATCCAGCAGTTCCACCATCTGGCGGGCCATCCGGGTCTTGGCCTGGCCCCGAAGGCCCAGGAACAGGATATTATGCCGGGAAAGCAGGGCCCTCTCGGTATCCGGGATCACGGTGTCATCATATCCGATGATGCCTGGGAAAGTGATTTCCCGGTCCCTGATCCTTCCGATCAGGTTTTGCCGGATCTCTTCCTTGACTGACCTGGGACGGTAGCCCGACTGTTTCAGTTCTCCCAGGGTCGCCGCCCTTTTGTCCTTCATCGATAGTCGATTCAATTGTTGAGTTGGTCAATAGGAATGAAACCTGTTTATTTGACAATTTTCCTCTTGTTGTTCTCAAAATCGTAAAATACGAATTGGCCCAGGTTGTCCAGCCCGGAGAAAAAGGCCTTCCCGTTGTTGATCTCTGTGAAATCCCTCACGAACGATTGCAACCAGGGGTCCGATGCAAGCATGAAGGTGGTTACCGGGATCCGGAGCTTGCGGCACTGGCCTGCAAGGCTCAGTGTCCGGCTGATGATTTTCCGGTCCAGCCCGAAGCTGTTCTTGTAATATCTTTTGCCCGCCTTCATGCAGGTCGGTTTTCCATCCGTGATCATGAAGATCTGCTTGTTCGGATTCTTCCTGCGCCTGAGGATGTCCATAGCCAGTTCCAGCCCGGCGATGGTGTTGGTATGGTAAGGTCCCACATTCAGATAGGGAAGGTCCTTGATCTGGATCTGCCACGCGTCATTTCCGAATACGATGATATCCAGCGTATCCTTGGGGTAGCGGGTGATGATCAGTTCGCTCAGGGCCATGGCTACCTTCCTGGCGGGGGTGATCCGGTCTTCCCCGTAAAGGATCATGGAATGGGAAATATCAATCATCAGCGCGGTTGAGGTTTGGGCCTTGAAATCCGTTTCCCGGATCTCCAGGTCCTCCTGGTGCATACTGAAAATTTCAAGGCCGTGGTTCACCTGGGCGTTGCGGATGGATGCGGTGAAATCGATCTGCTCCAGGGTATCCCCGAACTGGTAGGGCCTGGTGTCGGAGTTCTGTTCATCTCCCCTCCCGGACAGGTAGGTGCCATGATTCCCCATCCCGGATTTCTTGAGTTTGCCGAAGATCTCTTCCAGGGCTCTTTTGCGAATGCTTTGCTCGGATTTGGGGGTGATCCGGAACTCGCCGGTTGCAGTCTTTTCAGTGAGGTAGCCTTTATCCTTGAGGTCTTCGATGAAATCCCCGATCCCGTAGTGGTTGCCTGCCAGATCAAATTCCTTGTCTAGTTCCGTGAGCCAGCCCAGGGCTTCGTTCGCATCCCCGCTGGTATAGCTGAGCAGCTGCAGGAACATGTTCAGCATCCGGTCGAAGGAGGATTGGCCTTTTTGCTGGGGATCGAACTTGGTAAATTGTGTCCCGATCATGGTGAAATCCTGTGGAAGTTACGGGATTTATCAGTAAGAATTCACCGGCTCCCTGCAATGAAAGCGCCTTTTTGATCGGGTATAAAATCTGCCGATGATATGGTAATTCGTGTTATATTTATCCAGATAGAAATCACCTATTATAAAAATTTCCATACATGAAAAAGGGCATTTTCGGGGTGTTGCTCCTGTCCGGTTGCGCATTGGCCTTCGCACCCGCCTCAGCCAAACCCAAACCAGGATGGAAAATCGGCGTACAGGCCTATTCTTTCCGCAATGGCAGTTTTTTCCAGGCAGTTGACCTGGTCAGGGGGCTGGGCCTGAAATATATTGAGGCCTATCCGGGCCAACCCATCGGAGGGGGGGTGAAAGGGACGATGGATTACCATATGGATCCTGCCACCCGGCAAAAGGTCCTGGATTATCTCCAGAAGCAGGGTGTCACGATGATTTCATACGGGGTGGTGGATGCAAGGAGTGCGGCGGACTGGAAAAAAATATTTGATTTCGCCAAAGCGATGCACCTGCCCGGGATCGTTTCCGAGCCCCGGGACAACCAGATCTCCATGGTTTCCTCCCTGGCAGACCAGTACCATATCAACGTGGCCATCCATGATGAACCCCGTCCGGATCATTACTGGACTCCGGATTCCGTGCTTGCCGTGCTGCCCCTGGCCGGCAAAAGGGTGGGGGATTGTGCCGATATCGGCCATTGGGCCTATTCAGGGCTCAACGTGGTGGATTGCCTGAAAAAAATGGAGGGACGGATCATGGAACTCCATTTCAAGGATGTTGGAAACCAGGAACCCTCACCCGGGGAAACCAATGTGGTTTGGGGAACCGGCCACGCGGACATTGAAGGGGCGCTGAAGGAATTGCTCAGGCAACATTTCAAGGGGATGCTCATCATCGAATATGAAAACAACCCCACTGCCAACCTGCCCCAGATCCGGCAAAGCCTGGATTATTACCACCAGGTTATGGATCAGCTGACAAAATAACATCCCCCGCCCCGGATCAGTCGCTTTTCTTGTCCCCGGATGAATTGATCTCCATGGACTCGTGGTTGCCGTGGTCGTGTTTCACCTGGAAGGTAGTTTGATCCCCGACCATGTCCCGGTATTTTTCGAAGGTCTCCCGGGATTGTTTTTTGCCGTCGATGATCAGGGCCTCCTTTTCCAGGTTAACGCTGTATTTCCCAGGGTCCGGGATGAGATGGTTGAATATCATATCCTGTACAGCGGCCTGAACCCCTCCCGTACCGTTATCGGTGGCATATTTGAGGATGAGGGGAGTGGACCTCATTTTCATCTTCATGTTCTGTAAAAGCATCTCCATTTTCACCTGACGGTCCACATCCTTCGCCTGGATCCTGGTCATCAGGGAATCCATTTTGAATTTCAACTTTGCAGTGTCCATAATGCGAACTTGCCATTTTTCAAGGGAATCAAACCTGATCCTGAATTTGGGATTCATCCGGATGGAATCCGCAAAGACGAATTTTTTCATTGCCAGGGAATCCATGGACCTGAAGGCATAATTATAATTATAATTGAAATTGATAGGTTTATTATCGATTTGGCGCATCGCCAGGGCATACTGCCTCCGGGCCCTGGACATTTCTTTCTGGATCAGGTCCCAATCTTTCTGGTTGAGCCTTTTCACCAGATCCTTCTCCTGCTTCAGCTGGGATATCATTTTTTCGACATCCTTTTTCCAGACCAAAGAATCCATTCCCAAATCATGCCGGTCAAAGTGGAACCTGGAGAATTGATCCGGGATGGAATCTCCCATGGAGAATTGATCCGGGATGGAATCTCCCCCGGCAACCAGAAAGGCCCTATCGGTATTCAGGTAATTCGGGGCCAGGTCGTCCCTGGAATCACCGGCCACCACGTACATGACATTCCCGGAGGAATCCCCCTGGGTCCGCACCCCCTGAATTTTATAAGGTTCCCCCCTGACATTAATGCCTCCCCCCGGATTGCCGTTGCTTAAATAAAACACGTTTCCTCCCCTGGCGGTGACCAGGACCACTCCATTGGAGCCCCCCGGTCCGTAAAGGACCCTCGCTGCACTGTCCTTGAGGACGGAAACACTTTCCACCTGGTCGGGTTGGATTTCACCCAGTCCTTGAACCCGGACGCCGTTGACAAAATACAGGGGCTGGCCCTTTGCATTTACAGCTCCCGAATCTTCATGATCCCGGCCCATAATCCGGATCTGGTCCCCGCCATTGGAATCTGCCGGGGAATTGACACTGACCCGGACGACAGACAGGACCGAATCGGCGGAGGGCGAAGCCTCCGCAGGGACCGTGTCCCTGGGTTGGGTCTGGGTTTTCGGCATCAGCCCGGAGGTCATGGGCCCTTTTGGTTCGTGTCCCGGGTTCAGCCAGGCCACTGATGCCACGGCGACTGCCAGAATCATCATGGTGGGCAGCATCTGGCTGCCCCGGAG
>JANWKA010000170.1 GCA_025451655.1 Chitinophagaceae bacterium
AACCTGCGGGGTCCGGGATATGGCCCTCCGGGTCCGGGATGCCACCCTGACCATTTTAACCAGGACCAGCCTCGCGGACCTGGTAGCCAGAGAAGATGAACTCCGCAAAGGGCAGAAAGGGCATAAAACGCCAAAAGGAAGAGCCAAAGCCAAACCTTCCCATCCGAATTCCCGGATTCATAGTCCGGCCTGAATCATTTCGCTCCCCTCCCCCTTCCTTCCACCAGGGATCAGTTATCGACGACCTTCACCGGTTTTCGGCCGGTATGCCTGTGGCCGTAAGGCACCCTGAGCCGGGAAAGATCGGGTGCAAAACCCCTGGGTCTGCCCAGTTCATACCTGTAAATGGCCTGACCCAGGGCATAAAGGAAAGGATAACCGATGCTGTCATAGTCATATCGGTCATCGTTGAGCACCCCATCGCTGTTCACATAAAGGTCTGCGCTCAGCATGAACTCCACCTTGCGGGTGAAATCGGCCACATAGGAAACATCGGTCAAAAATCCATAAGACCATCCCACTTTGTTGAAGACCCGGACCCCCGCGGGGAGATGATGCCCCCCGTTGCGGAAAAAGAACTTCACATAGGTGTCATAATAATTGGAGGAATCGTAGTCCGGGTAATTCGTTTCAGATGGGAATTGGGAAAGGTACCGGTACAGAAACCTATAATCCCCCTTTGACAGGTCGAACCTCCGGAACAGGGGAACAGATTCCGGAAAAAGAACCGATTGCAGGATCTGTTGCAAGTCTTCCAGGGAAATATTGTTTTGCCGGGTGAAATCCATCGGGGCATGCACCAGGCTGTCCCGGGAATCATAATAGGCGATGCCCAGGAAGACCCGGTGACTGAAATCAAAGGAGTCCTGATTATAGGCTGCGGGTTGCTTCCAGATCAGGGACCCATCGGGTCGGATAAACCGGACGGGGTTGGTGTGCCGGTTCTGCTCCTGCGAAAAAGGCATGAATTGCCGGCAAATCCGGACATCCTGATATCCTTTGGAATGAAGGTTCCGGTTGATTTCCCGGGGACCCACGAATTCGTAAAGACGGTTATATGCGTCATTGTCACTGACCAGGAAAGCCTTGCGGATGAACTGGGCGATGGAGGGAAACCCGTCCCTTGCCGTGCTGTCCCGGTATTCGGTGGTCTGCCCGGCGAAGGCGCTGTCCAGTTGCAGGGGAGTGAATTTATCCACTCCCCTGCGGTGCATCCGGTTCAGCTTTTCCAGGGCCAGGCAGGAAAGGGGAAGCTTCACGGTGGAGGCCGGGTTGAAATAGAGCAGGGAATCCACATTGAAATAATAATTGTGGAAACGGGGCCGGTTGTGCCGGTCCCGGTCGATCCGGGTATAAATGATCTGGGTCCGGTAGGATTCCGGATGACCGAGAACCTGCGCCATCAGGCTGTCCCCTCCCTGCCGCAGGATCCGGACCAGAAGGGAGTCGGTTTTCGCCTGGCCCTGGCTTCCTTTCCAGGCGCAAAGGAGGGCTACCAACAAAATCAACTTTCGGATTCTGCCCATTGGATAAATCTACGTTTTTCCGTCAGGATTCTTTCCGGTGGAAAATGTTGAAAGGATCCATTAACCTGAATTCAGGTTTTCCAATGAATAAGTCCAAAATGGATCCTGGCGGAGATTTTTCAAACCAGGTGTTTTTTGCCCTATTGTTGCCAGGTTTCGGGTCAGGGGAAAAAACGACCAGGTTCACCCGGTACCGTAATGCCCGGTCCCAGGGTTTTTCCAGGCCATATTTAAAAAGTACCTGCTATTTTTTATCGGAATCCGTGATCGCAAGCGGATAGGGTTTGTCTTTCATTGTGGAAAACCATAAAATCCGGTTCAGCAGGTCATCACTGCCTCCATCTATATGATCAAACTGATGTTCTTCGGAAAACAGGGCCATTTGCCTGGCCTCCCCTTTTAATTGGGCCAGTTTTCCATTCATTTCGTTCAAGGCAATACCTGCGGGGATTGCATTATAGGCTATGGTATCCGGGATCAGGCCGAAACAATTGAACATGGGGGTTGCCGTGGCATCCAGGGCGTTCATGGGAGGAATTCCGAGTATCAGCTCCATGGTTCTGACCATATCGGGCTGGTTATAATTATCATGAACCACATGATCCAGGTGGGAATAGGGGCTCATGACAAAGGCCGTGGTGCGGTATGCGGATACATGATCCCAGCCGTCCTGGGAATCATCTTCAGTCACAAATACCGCCGTGGAATCCCAGAAACGGCTGTGGGAGATGGCTTCCAGGATTTGACCCAGGGCCAGGTCATTGTCCGCCACCATCGCCAGGGGAGTTGGAAATCCAGGGCGCATACCCGCGGTATGGTCTGCAGGTAAGGCCAGGATCAACAGATCAGGCCACTGATCTCCAGGGAGGCCTTCATAACGGCGGAGGTCGCTGATGAATGCCGAGGCCCTCACCTGGTCCGGAATTTTATGGTCGTCAAATCCCGGATAGGTGGGGCATAAAATATTGGAGACCCGGGAAATGGTGGTTGAATTATAAAAGGAGAACGGTTTTCCATCCCTGAAAAGGGAATAGATGTCGGTCCAGCCAAGCGAATTATTGAAATGGGGAGTCGCAGCCTCACCATATATTATTACGGTTTTTCCATGGTCCAGCGCATCGTTCCAGATAAAACCATTTTTGTCATATACCATGGCATCATTCTGAACGTGGGGGTAACTTCTGAACCAGGCCCTGACATTTTTTTCCACATAATCCGTGACCATCGCTGCATCGGTCCACTGATGGCCCTCCGCCGAGCATTTCCCGGAAACATAAAAATCATCCATCAGGAAAAATTCCCTGGCCAGCTGGTGTTCATTGGGCGTTACTCCGGCGCCGAAGACACAAAGGGCAGAATCCCCGTTGCCTTCCTTCATATCCCCCAGGACCTGGTCATAGGTCCTGTTTTCCTTAATAATATATACCACATGGCGAAAAACAGAGGGTTCCCCGATCCGGGCTGGAATTGGCCTGGGTGCAACTCCCATGCGGGGAGGGCTTAAAGCAAGCTTCGCCTTAAGGACCAGATTGGACCTGTAAACCGCCCTGGAATAAGCCTGTAGTCTGGCAGGGGAAGGAAGCGGGATCAGGGATATCGTTGCGAGCTGGTGATGGGAATTGAATCCCCTGGATCCCCGGACCCCAGCCCCTTCCCCTTCCAGGTTGCAGACATACAACCGGCTGGCATCTACCTGAATCCCTGAAGGGTAAGCCTCCGTGGGAATGAATCCCTGAAGGGTTCCCCGGATGGTCATCCTGCCTTTTGAAACAGGATGGGATAGCCTGATCACAGCAACGGCGTTATCCATCCCGTTTGACACATAAAGGCTGGAGCCCTTGCTGCTGAGGGCAATTCCATCCGGAGAATCACCGATAAAAGGATCCTCCAAAGGGGAAAGGCGGACCGAAATAGAATCCACCACCCGGTTGAGCAACGTATTTATAATAAATACATTATCACTGTTTCCACAGGCCACAAAAGCCCAGGCCTGATCCGGGCTCAACAGGATCGCATTCGGGTGAAGCCCTACCGGAATTTCATTCAGCAAATGACCCGAAAACCGGTCGACCACCGTAACGGACCCGTTATTGCCAGCCCCTGTGGTGGAATCAATAAATATTTTTCCCCAGGGGATCCCTGCGGCGGGCTTCAGGGAATCCTCCGGTAATTCACCACCCCAGTTGGTGACGAATATTTTATCCCTGGTGATGGCCATTCCAAAAGGCGCCGCGCCCGAATTTGCCTTCCAGATTACCTTTCCATCCGGTATCCTCAATTTTTCAACCTGGTTATTACCGTCAAGCACCACATAGAGGTAATCCGTTCCTTCTTCCTTCAGAACGGAGACCTCGTTGGGCAAAGCCAGGGCAGCAGGGGCAACCGCCCTGAAGGGGAAAGCCCTGATGATTTTGGCCGATTTTCCATCCCAGTAAGCTTCCGCCAGGAAGGATAACCCGTTTGCGTTGGCAACCCCCCAGAAAATGCAGGTGCTGTCCTGGATCGAAACCACTTTCAGCCCCGAATAGGTGCTCATGCATTTTCCTAACGTGGGGTCATCCCTCAGGCTGAGCCTGAACAACACTTTTTGGCTCAGCGTCTGGATGATGGCCAGGCCATACCGGTCCTCCACCACCAGCAAATGGGTTCCGGGAATCAGCGCATCATCCAGGGCATGATTTTCCAGTCCGGGATCTCCGTATCGGATGGTTGTTCCTGCAGGCACCAGAAGGCGGTTATATGGCATCCGGGAAGCTTCAATCCGGGGGAAGGGGGAATGTTTTTTGGGGACCGGGGTGATGCCCTGTCCCCTGCCTGGGAATCCGGTGCAAAAAAATGCAAAGGCAAAAACGGGAAAGGGGCCGATTGCAGGCATATTTAAGTTTTCCCCAAGATACCCATAACCGATCAACGGGGAAAAAGTACCAGGTTAAGATTTTCTGAAGTTTCCGGGGCCATCCCCATGCCCTTTCCGGTTACCCCCCGCAATCTTTTCGTTTACCGGCTTATCGCAGGATTTCGCCGATTCGGCATTGGACAGGGGGTCCCTGCCAGGGTAATTTTGAACCGGATGGTATGGATTTTTTGACCGGAAACGGGAGGCTGAGGGTCCGAAAAAATTTTAAAATCATCCGTATGGAACCGATACTTGAAGTAAAAAAATTGCGCAAAAGCTACCTTTCCAAAGGAAAGCCGGTGGAAGCCGTAAAAGGGATTGACCTGGAGATCAGGCGGGGAGAGATTTTTGGTTTTCTCGGCCCCAACGGGGCCGGTAAAACCACCACCCTGCGGATGCTGTCCAGCCTCCTGGTGCCAGACGGAGGTGAAGCGAGGATCGCTGGATATGACCTGCTCAGGCAGCCGGAAAAAGTCCGAACCCGTATCGGATACGTGAGCCAGACCGGCGGAAGCGACCGGATGGCCACAGCGAGGGAAAACCTGTACCTCCAGGCCCGGCTCTATGGAATGGCAGGCAAATCCGCCAGGGAAAGGACTGCCGCCATGATCATGGCTTTTGACCTGGATGAAATAGCGGATCGAAAGGTGGTTACCTATTCAGGGGGCCAACACCGGAGGCTGGATGTGGCATTGGGCATGGTCCACAAGCCGGAGCTCCTCTTTCTGGACGAACCCACCACTGGCCTGGACCCACAAAACCGCTCCAGGTTGTGGAAGGAAGTTTGGAGATTGCGGGATGAGGGGGTGACTGTCTTTCTGACAACACACTATATGGACGAAGCCGACATGCTATCCGACCGGGTTGCCATTATGGATCGCGGGGAAATTGTCGCGGAAGGCACCCCTTCCGGGCTGAAAAAAAGGATTGAAGAGGATACCATTATCCTGGGGCTTGAAAAAAACGGGGCAGTGACAGAACAGGCGAAGCAATTTTTAACCGGACTGCCTTTTGTCCGGGAAGCGGTACAAAACCGGGATAAACTGCTCCTGATGGTCCGGGATGGAGAAACCCGGTTACCGCAGATCCTTCGTTTGCTGGATCAGCACCAGATCGGCCTGAAAACCATCACCCTCTCCCAGCCCACCCTGGACGACGTATTTATGAAGGAAACCGGCCATGCCCTGCATGACGCGGAAAAAGACCTCAACAGGTAATTTTTCAACCAGCACCCAAAAAATATCCGCCATGAATTTCCTGACCGCATTGAAGCTGTATTATGGCCGGAAAATCACCGAATCCCTCCGCAATCCGGCTTTCATGATCATGACCGCAGGCCTGCCCGTTCTTTACCTCGTCTTTTTTGCACCCCTGCTCAAAAACCTTCCGGCAGGCCCTGGGCTTCCTACAGGCGGGGTCCTGAATATGTTCATGCCCGGATTGCTGTGCATCATCGCCTTTTTCGGGGGCCTGTACGTAGGATTCGGATTGGTGGATGAAATCCGAAGCGGAATTATTGAACGGTTCCGTGTAACCCCCACAAGCAGGCTCGCCATTTTATTGGGACCGGTACTCCGGGATGTCACCGCGATGCTGGTGCAGGCCCTCATCATCACCCTGCTGATGATCCCTTTCGGTTTTAAGGTGCACTGGGGAGGGCTTTTGACCCTGCTGGTCCTTATGGCCATGATCACCTGGATATCTGCTTCTTTTTCCTATACCCTTGCCCTGAAACTGAAAAGCGAGGATGCGATTGCCCCCATTGTCCAGGGGATTTCATGGCCGCTTTTACTGTTGGCGGGCTTCCTGCTCCCGATGAGCCTTGCCCCGGGATGGCTTCAGGTGGCCGCCCATTTCGATCCCCTGTATTATGCCGTTGAGGCCGGCCGGGCCCTGATCGATGGCGATTTTAAACAGCCGGCCGTTTGGAAGGCATTCGCAGTGCTCATTCCTTTAATGGCTATAGTTTCCCTATGGGCCGCCCGGTCATACCGCAAGGCAGTGGCATAGCCATTTTTCAATAGGTGAAAGGAATAAGCCCCACCCGGGGTATCGAATCCCAATTGGGGGTTTGCTCCATGGTCACCTTCCGGGGGCACCAGACGCTAAAGAATCCTCATTTTTAAGCCCGTTTTTTGAATAAAACTCAAATTTCTGCTTCCTCCTATCCTATTTAATCTATTAAATCAGTAGAGTATATATATTTGTTCCTGAAAACTCTTTTTCAGACCATGCAAAGTTTCAGGACAGAATTGGAAAATCCGGTCGTCGAACAGGACATCATTGACCTGGAAAGAAAGATCAGGCAGTTCCGCGATGGAAAGCTGGATGAGGACAAATTCAAAAGCCTCCGGCTCGCCCGGGGGATCTATGGCCAGCGGCAAAAAGGGGTCCAGATGGTCCGGATCAAGCTCCCCTATGGAAAGCTGACTTCCCGGCAGTTGGAGCGGATCGCCGGGCTTTCCGACGAATACGCCACCGGTAACCTGCATCTGACGACCCGCCAGGACATCCAGCTGCATTTTGTCAGCCTGGACAAGACCCCGGAACTCTGGAACAAGCTGGCCCTGGATGATATCACCATCCGGGAAGCCTGTGGCAATACGGTGCGCAACATCACCGCCTCCCCAACCGCCGGAATCGACCCGGAAGAGCCCTTTGATGTGACCCCCTATGCCCAGGCTGCTTTCGCCTATTTCCTGCGCAACCCGGTCTGCCAGGACATGGGACGCAAGTTCAAGATCGCTTTTTCCAGCAGCGACCGGGATACGGGGCTGACCTATATTCATGACCTGGGCTTCATCCCGAGGATCCGCCTGATCGCCGGGGCGGAGGTAAGGGGATTTTCCGTCGTGGCCGGAGGTGGCCTGGGGGCCCAGCCTTTCCTGGCCAAACCGGTTTTTGAATTCCTGCCGGTGGAGGGCTTCATCCCCTATACTGAAGCGGTGTTGCGGGTCTTCGACCGCCACGGGGAAAGGGCCAGCAGGCACAAGGCAAGAATGAAATACCTGATTGAAAAGATCGGACTGGAACAGTTCAGTGAGCTGGTTCGTCAGGAATATACCGCCCTCAAGGCGACCCAGGTCTCCCTGGAATTCCCCGAACCAGACCTGGTCCTTCCGGAGCCCCGTCCAGTCCCGGCTGGCGGGCCCGCCCATCCGGCCCAATACCAGGACTGGATCCGGACCAATACATTCGAACAAAAACAACCCGGATATTTCGGGGCCTACCTGAAAATCCGTACCGGGGACCTTTCGTCTGACAAGGCCCGGATCCTGG
>JANWKA010000171.1 GCA_025451655.1 Chitinophagaceae bacterium
GCAGGGAAAATCCCAGCTGGCCGGGAAGGATGAAATCAATCGTGCGGTATTTTCTTCCCGGAAGCAATGCAGTCCGAAGCACAGCGGGTCCCTCCGGATTCACCCTGAATTGCTGGTTATAGTCCGCGATCAATTCGGAAATCGCTGCCCGCAGGATCGGAAACCGGTCCGAGGAAGAGGAGGAAGTTTCCAAAAGGAAATCCCAGGCACCCGTCCTGCCATGATCTTTCTGCAAAAACAGGATGGCGGAGGTCCTCCCCTTAAGCAGGTCTTCTTTCTGGTCTGCAGGAAGGTTTCCGGTCCGCAGGTCCAGGATCCGGATCTTCCGGATTTGGGAAAAAAGGACTCCGGAGGTATCACTCCCGGGATCCAGATCGACCGGAATATGGACGGCCGTGGTATCCACCATGGCGCCAAAAACCACGATGAAAATGACCGGGAAAAGTACGGAAAAGACCAGGGAGGTCGGGCTCCGGCACGTGGCCCTGAAACTGGCGCGGGCCACTGCAAATGCACCTGCAAGCGGATGGTAACGGATCTTGTCTCTGGCCGGCTGATCAGAAAGGGGAAAGGTCCTGGACATAAACCCGGATGGGAAAAATGTTTTGGCCTGAAATTACCCAAATTCGCCCGATAAGCAGGAAGGTTCCGGATAAAAATTGCTGTGAATAAAAGGGGCGGGCGATAGGAGAAGGATCAGTCAGGCATGGAATGACCTGGTGGGGCGGGAATACCGCCCATCAAACCCCTGGTCCCCCAGATGGATCTGAACTGGCCCCTGGGGACCATCGGCCAGGCAGTCCATCCGGACCCTGGCGATGAAATCCCCGTTCCCTTCGGGACTAACCGCCGTGGCGATGGCCGCCGTTTGAGTTGCCCTGGTTGCCTCTGGAAAAACTCCTGGCAGGTGGACGGTTGCCCTGCTGCCTGGAAAAATTGCTGTTGTGCTGCGGCGGAGCATACCGTTGTTGTTGGGGTTGGGGGGCTGCGTGGAACCCGCCATGGGGTTCACGGGCCGGTTGCCCATGCTGAACTTCCTGTTGCCTGGGTGCAGCGGCTGGTTCCCCTCTTCGCTCATAACCCCGGCTCCCCTGGAATCTCCGGTCTCCTGAGCCTCTTTCGGCGTAGGCCCGGTGATCGAAGTCGGGATGCAGGACAGCCTGTCCGCGATATCCCCGGTAGCGGGCATAGCGGTCGGCATAGAAATGATAATGGACCCAGGGTCTGGGGCTGTTGATGACCACCTTGTAGCAGGCGAACAGGTCGATATCGGCGTAGCCGGGAGGAGGGTAGGGAGAATAAATCCATTCGTACCCGTTAAAATAAACAAATTCCTGCTCGGGTACCCAGTAGAAGGCATCGATATCGGGGATATAATAATATTCCACGTAGGAATATCCTGCCGGACCCCAGGCCGGCTGGAGGCCTATATTCACATGCACGCTGACCTGAGCGTTTCCGGGGCTGGCATAGGCAAGCCACCCCACCAGGCCGAAGCAAAAAAGAAGGCGTTTCATAGGATTCCATTTGAATACCCAATTTGGGATTCAAATATGGTGCCACGGGAAGGATCAGGCCGGCTCCCGGGCAGGGCCCTCCCGGGAAGCACTGATTCCCAGGGCCCGGGTTCCCCAGGCCGGGGAATCCGGCTGGAATTTTAACCTTTTGCTAACGGGTTCAGGGAATTGGGCCGCTGTTGCTGACAAAGGCAATATGTCTGGAGTCCGGCGCCCAGTCCGGGGTATTCATGGTACCCTGGCCCCCATAAACATAGGCGATGACCCGGGCCGGGCCTCCGGAAACGGGCATCAGGCGGAGGTAAACCTGTTTATAAAAAGGATGATCGTTCGGTTTGACCTCCCTGGAGAAGGAAATGAACAGGATCCATTTTCCATCGGGGGAAATATGGGGGAACCAGTCATTGAGTCCGTCGTGAGTGACCTGTTCCTGCCCGGATCCATCAGGACGCATCCGCCAGATCTGCATCAGGCCGGTTCTTTCGGAATTGAAATAAATGTATTTTCCGTCCGGGCTGTATTCCGATCCGTCATCCAGTCCTTTGGCATCGGTGAGCCGGGTCTCTTCGCCCCCGGTTGAGGCCATCCGGTAGATGTCGAAATCCCCATTGCGCTCACCGGTGTAAACAATCCATTTTCCGTCAGGGGACCAGCCATGGGCATAGGAGGGACCCTTCGGGGTGAGCAGAACCGGATTTCCCCCGGAGGCAGATACGGTGTAAACCAGGGAAGCATGGCCTTCTGCCTCGCTCTGGTTGCTGATGGCAAGCATTTTTCCGTTAAAGGAAATCACATGGTCATTGTTGTTTCCCTTTGCACTGCCCGTGTAAAGCGGGACGGGCTTGTTTTCGGAAAAATACCATTTATAGAGCAGTCCCTGCTGGTTGAAGAGCAGGTATTTCCCGTCCCTGGACCAGTTCGGGGCCTGGAAGGAACCCGGGTACCGGTAGATGATCTTCCGGTCCCCCGTCTTCACATCCAGGATTTCCAGATTGCTTCCGAGATAATCCCGGTACGGAACCAGGTTCGCAGCGGCCGGGACGATGATGCGGACGTTATGAAATACCGCCCGCTCCGTGACAGCGGCATTATGCGAACAAATGAACAGGCCGACATAAACCGGTCCGTCCAGCGAAACTGAGTCCAGACTGACCCGTTGCAGGGTGTCCCCGGGGCGGGCCACTGACATGATGAATGTTCCGCCCCTGCGCTCCAGCTGGACGATTTCGGGGCTAAGCATGCCCATCTGGATTTCCCCGGTGTTTTGTCCGGGCTCCTTCCGGAACTGAAGGCTGGTCAGGCCGTTGCCATGAACCACCGCGCTCACCTGGACCGATCCGGAGTCCAGGGAGCGCCGGATCATCCAGCCCGTCTTGCGATGGGCCTCCACTCCCTTTCCGATAAAATCCAGGTTGGTCCTCAGGATAAAGTCACCGGACATTTTCTTCCAGATAAAAAATCCCTGGTCATGGCCGAACCACATATTGTCGCCGGAACCGGAAAGGACGTATTGCTGCAGGCCGGCATCATAAACGGCGTTTCCTTTCCGGGCGGGATTGTCCAGGTTCGTCTGGCCCTCAAACTGACCCAGGGGCCCGCTTTGGGCATAGCAGGGGGAAACACCGGCGCCGATCGTGGCGGCGAAAAATAAAAGCGATTTCAGGGAAAGTGTCCGAAGCATGGAATGAGTTTTGGAAACTAATAAAATAAGGTCTGGAAATTTACAAATAATACCGGCAGGAAAAGCAAATGGATGGGCAGGGATTACCGGCCCATCCAGGCCTGACCGGGAATCAGGCTATATTTGCCCCTCCAATATTGATTTTTTATGTCCCAGCTGTTTTCCCCGATCCGTTTGCGGTCCCTGGAGGCCCGAAACCGGATCATGGTCTCCCCCATGTGCGAATATTCCAGCCCTGATGGCTATGCCACGGACTGGCACCTGGTTCACCTGGGAAGCAGGGCAGTCGGTGGGGCAGGCCTCGTGTTCACGGAGGCGACCGCCGTTACCCGGGAAGGCAGGATCTCTCCGGATGATCTCGGAATTTATCTGGATGACCATATCCCGATGCTGCGGCGGATCACCGCATTCCTCCATGAACAGGGGGCAATTGCCGGCATGCAGCTCGCTCATGCGGGCAGGAAAGGAAGCCATAGTGCTCCCTGGAAGGGCAATGCCCAGATTCCCCTGGGATCGGGGGGATGGACCTGTCCCGCGCCGAGTCCTTTGCCATTTCGTGAAAATACCGAACCCCCGCGGGAACTGGACCAGGAAGGCATCGATCAAATCCGAAAATCCTTCGTGGAAGCGACGGGAAGAGCCATGGAAGCGGGCTTCGACGGGATCGAGATCCATGCAGCCCACGGGTATCTCCTCCATGAGTTTCTATCCCCGCTCAGCAACCGGAGGACGGACCGTTATGGGGGCAGTCTGGAAAACCGGATGCGCATGGTCCTGGAAGTTGCCGCGGCGGTTCGGAAAGAATTACCGGAGCGGCTGCCCCTTTTTGTCCGGATATCTGCTACCGACTGGGAAAATGGAGGCTGGGATCTGGACCAGTCCGTGCAGCTATCCGTCAGGCTGCGGGAGATCGGAGTGGACCTGGTGGACTGCTCCTCCGGGGCCATCCTCCCCCATATCCGCATTCCGGCTGCTCCGGGATATCAGGTTCCCTTCGCCGCGGAAATCCGCAGGAAGGCCGGGATCCCCACGGGCGCGGTGGGCCTGATCACGGACCCCTTCCAGGCCGAACAGATCCTTCAGGAGGGCAAAGCTGACCTGATCATCATGGCCCGCGAGTTTTTGCGGGATCCTTATTTTCCCCTCCATGCCGCACAGGCTCTTGGGGAAGACCACCCCTGGCCCAGGCAGTATGAAAGGGCCAGGCCTGCCCCCTCCCCGGGCCGGAATTAGGCAGGTGCGCGGCGGGGCCGCCAGCCCTGTTTCCAGCCGTATTTTAGTTCTTGGAGGATCGGGCCCCAGCCCTTAATTTACAGGAAGAATGGAAGTACTTCATATCAGTGCGGAATGCTATCCTGTGGCGAAGGTGGGTGGATTGGGAGACGTGGTCGGTGCCTTACCCAAATACCAGCACGAGCTCGGGTGGATAGCCAAGGTGGTGATGCCTTGTTACAAAACCGGATTTTTGCTGGATCATGCTTTTGACCTGGTCCACCAGGGGGGATCCTGGCTGGGACAGACCTGGTTCCATTTCAATGTACTGAAGGAAAAAACCAACCAGCTCGGCTTTGACCTCTACCTGCTGGATATTCCCGGCCTGCTGGACCGGGAAGGAGTATACAGCTACCCCGATGATCCGGAGCGGTTCACGGCTTTCCAGATTGCGGTTCTGGACTGGCTTTCCCAATGGCATCACCATCCGGATCTGGTCCATTGCCACGACCACCACAGCGGCCTGGTGCCTTTCATGATGGCCCACAGCTTTAAATTTCAGGCCCTGAGGGATATTCCCACCGTGCTGACCATCCATAACGCGCAGTACCAGGGTCAGTTCGGCTGGGACCGGCTCAATTATATTCCCGGTTTCGACTTGTGGCGGTCCGGCATGCTGGACTGGGGCGGCATGATCAATCCCCTGGCCGCGGGGATCAAAAGCTGCTGGAGGCTGACGGCCGTTTCCCCCAGCTACCTGGAAGAACTGACCTACTCGGCTGCCGGTCTGGACTCCCTGTTCCGCATCGAAAGGGCCAAGTCTTCCGGCATTCTCAATGGTATCGATACGCGGATCTGGGATCCGGAGACCGATCCGTATCTGGTCAAAAATTACGGGATGAACCAGGCCGGGCCGGGCAAAAAAATCAATAAGGAAAGCCTTTGCCATACCTTTGGACTGGACCCGGCCCTTCCGCTTTTCTCCTTTGTGGGCAGGCTGGTTGGGGAAAAGGGGGCCGACCTGCTGACCGACATCATCGGCAGGTCCCTTTACGAAACCGGAAATGCGGTTTCCTTTTTGGTTCTCGGTAGCGGGAACCCGCATCTGGAATGGGTTCTGAATGATTTCAGGCAACGGCATGCGGGAAATTTTAACGTATATATCGGTTATCAGGAACAATTGTCCCATCAGATTTATGCGGGAAGTGATTTTTTGATGATGCCTTCGCGGGTGGAACCCTGCGGCCTGAACCAGATGTATGCCCTCCGTTACGGAACGATGCCGATGGTCCGCAGCACCGGTGGTCTCAGGGACACGGTGACGGATTTCGGGGACCCCGGGGGGTTCGGCATCCGGTTCGACCAGGCTTCGGTCTGGGATGTATGTTATTCGGTGAAAAGAGCCCTGGAACTTTATCAGAACCCCAGGAGGCTTCAGGCCCTTCGAAAGGTCATGATGAAGCAGGACCATTCCTGGGGGAAGTCGGCTGCAGCCTATATCCATCTTTATTCACACATAAAATCATAACAGGTCATGTCAGAAACCGTGATATCCGTCATTCTGGGCGGGGGCCAGGGAACCCGCCTATATCCCCTGACCAAGAGCCGGTCCAAACCCGCGGTTCCGATTGCAGGGAAATACCGGTTGGTGGACATTCCCATTTCCAATTGCCTCAACTCGGGGCTCAAGAGGATTTTCGTGCTCACCCAGTTCAATTCGGCGTCCCTCAACAAGCACATCAAAAATGCCTACCATTTCGACCATTTCAACAGCGGATTTGTGGATATCCTGGCGGCGGAGCAGACCCCGGATAATCCCAAATGGTACCAGGGCACCGCGGATGCGGTCCGCCAGTGCATGCACCATATTGATAATTATGAGGCGGATTATGTATTGATCCTTTCCGGTGACCAGCTCTACCAGATGGATTTTCTGGAGATGATCGAACACCACCGGAAAAGCGGGGCGGAAATCACCATCGCCACCATACCGGTAGGCCCGAAGGAAGCTTCGGATTTCGGGATCATGAAAACCAACGAGGAGCATTATATCACCTCTTTCATCGAAAAGCCCAAGGCCGATATGCTCCAGGACTGGTCCTCGGATGTCGGAGAGGAGATGCGTTCAGCCGGGAAGATTTATCTGGCCTCCATGGGGATCTACCTGTTCAACAAGAACCTGCTTTTCGAAATCCTCAATTCCAGGAAGGAGGCTGCCGACTTCGGAAGGGAAATCATCCCCCAGTCGATCGGCCAAAACAAGATCATGAGCTTCCAGTACGACGGGTACTGGACCGATATCGGAAACATCCATTCCTTTTTCGAAGCCAACCTCGGCCTGACCGATGATATCCCCCTGTTCAATCTTTTCGACAATGACAAGCTGATCTATTCCCGGTCCAGGATGCTTCCCCCGACCAAGATTTCCGGAACCACCCTGGAGCGGACGGTGATCGCCGAGGGCTGCATCATCCAGGCTTCCCGGATTGAGCATTCCCTGGTCGGCATCAGGACCCGGATCGGAAGCGGGACCACCATCGTAAACAGCTACCTGATGGGTAACGACAAGTTCCAGACCATCGAGGAGATTGAGGCCAGCACCAGGAAGGGAATTCCCCCCCTGGGGATCGGGGGACGATGCTATATCCGAAACACCATCGTGGACAAGAACTGCAGCATCGGAAACGATGTCCGGATCAATGGAGGCACCCACCTGGCCGATGAGGAATACGACAATTACGTGGTCAAGGACGGCATCGTGGTGATGAAAAAAGGCTCCGTGCTTCCGGATGGGTTCACGATCTGAGCCCATCCTTTCCGCAACTGATATGGAATCCGCACTGTACCGGGAATTTTTCGAATCCCCCGCAGGCTGGGTGGAGATCACCGCCTCTTCCTCTGCCGTGGAATCCGTTCTTTTCCGGGGCCAGGTCCGTCCCGAGACCCTCCAGCCCAGCCTCCTGACCAGCCAGTGTGCAGACGAGCTCAGGGCCTATTTCAAAGGCGCCCTGAAACAATTTTCAATCCCCATGAACCTCAGGGGCACCCCCTTCCAGACCGGGGTCTGGAACCAGGTCCGCCAGGTACCCTATGGTGCAGTTACGACCTATAATGCCCTTGCCGCTGCCCTGGGAAAACCCCAGGCAGTCCGGGCCGTCGGGATGGCCAACGGAAAGAACCGGCTCCTCGTCCTGATCCCCTGCCACCGGGTTGTCGGGGCCGACGGGAGCATGGTCGGGTATGCCGGGGAACTTTGGCGGAAAAAATGGCTCCTGGAAATGGAAGCCCGGTTCAGCGGAAAAGGACAGCTCTCCCTGGAATTCTGAACCCCCGGGAAATCCCGGGGTTTTATTACCTTGATGTCAAATAGACACATTATGGAGCTTCCTGGTTCAGGCCGGGTAAGGTTGGGCTTCTGGCAGGTTTGGAACATGAGTTTCGGTTTCCTGGGCATCCAGTTCGGCTTTGCGCTTCAGAATGCCAATACCAGCCGGATTTTTCAAACCCTGGGTGCCGATACGGACCGGATTTCCTGGTACTGGCTGGCCGCTCCCATCACCGGTCTTTTGGTCCAGCCCCTGATCGGTTTTTTAAGCGACCGCACCTGGCACCCCCGGTGGGGGAGGAGACGACCCTATTTCCTGGCCGGTTCCCTGCTGGCCGCCATTGCCCTGGTCTCCATGCCCCAGGCTACGACCCTCTGGATGGCCATATTTTTCCTCTGGATCATGGACGGATCCATCAATATTTCCATGGAGCCCTTCCGGGCCTTCGTCGGGGATTTGCTTCCGGACTCCCAGCGCACCTCAGGCTTCGCCATGCAAACCTTCTTCATCGGATGCGGAGCCGTCGTGGCTTCCCTGCTGCCTTACCTCCTCAATCAATTGTTGCATATTTCCAACACGGCTGCGCCGGGAGTGGTGCCCTTGTCGGTTAAATATTCCTTTTATGCAGGGGCCCTGGTGTTCCTGGTCGCGGTCTTCTGGACGGTAACCTCCACCAGGGAATTCCCCCCCGAAAACCTCCCGCAGTGGAAGCAGGAAAAGCGAAGGACCGCCGGGGTCCGGAAAGGAGCGGGGGCAATCATCCTGGGGATCCGGAAGATGCCTGCCACCATGATCCAGCTGGCCCTGGTCCAGTTCTTCAGCTGGATCGCATTCTTCTGTCTGTGGATCTACATGACCCCGGCGGTATCCGAGCAGGTTTTCCATACCCATAATCCGGCCTCTAAGGCCTACCAGGATGCTGGCGACTGGGTCGGGGTGCTCTTTTCGGTATATAACGCTATTCCCATTGCGGCAGCTTTTCTGCTCCCGCTGGCTGCCCGGTATATCCGGCGGATCTATACCCATATGATCTGCCTGGTGGCCGGCGGTCTTTCCCTGGCCAGCCTGAGCCTGATCCACAACCAGTACCTGCTGTTTGTACCCATGATTGGGATCGGGATCGCATGGGCATCGACCCTGACCATACCCTATGCCATCCTTTCCGGAGCAATCCCGGCGGAGCAAATGGGATTTTATATGGGGGTATTTAACTTTTTCATAGTGATCCCCCAGGTCGTGGCCAGTTTGGGCATGGGCTTCCTGGTCCGGTCGGTTTTTCACCATGTCACCATGGATGCCCTGGTATTCGGCGGGATTTCCATGGTCATCGCTGGGCTGCTCAATTTTTGGGTCCGGGACCGGGCTCCGCAACCGCGGGCCAATCCGTCCCTATCCCTGAACCCGGCCGGGGAAACCGCCCTCTTATACCTTTCAGAATGAAGATCAAAGCCTGCATATTCGATCTGGACGGCGTGATCGTGGATACCGCCAAATACCATTACCAGTCCTGGAAAAAGGTGGCCGAAGGCCTGGGTATCCCTTTCAGCCCCCTGGATAACGAGTACCTCAAGGGGATCAGCAGGATGGCCTCCCTGGATTATATCCTGGAACTGGGAGGGGTCCGGCTGGATCCCTCCCTGAAACGAAGCCTGGCAGACGAAAAGAACTCCGGGTACCTGGATTACATCCGGTCCATATCCGGGGAAGAATTGCTTCCCGGGGTGAAGGGCCTGCTGGAACAGCTTTCAGCTGCCGGCATCCCCATCGGGCTGGGCTCATCCAGCAGGAATGCCCTGCTGATCCTGGAACAGGTGGGGTTGTCGGGATATTTCGGGGCGGTGGTGGATGGTACAAGCAGGTTGCCCTCCAAGCCGGACCCGGCAATTTTCCTGGAGGTGGCTTCCCTACTCCGGGTGTTTCCCGGGGATGGAGTGGTGCTGGAAGATTCCCGGGCGGGAATCCAGGCCGCAAAGGCAGGCGGGTTCCGTTCCGTCGGCCTGGGCGACCCCGAAATCCTTTCCGGGGCAGATATCATCCTGGAAAGCCTGGAAGGACTTACCCTGCCCATTCTGGAATTCATGCTAGACTGAACCTGATGCAACCATCTTTTTTCAAGCCCCATCCCTGGCTGATCATCGAAGAGGGCTGGAACCCCAGGCGAAACCGCCTCAGCGAGAGCATTTTCAGCCTGGGTAATGGACATATGGGATTGCGTGGCAATTTCGAGGAGGGATATTCAGGAGACTGTCTGCAGGGCAGCTACCTTGCCGGGGTTTATTTCCCCGATCCCACCCGGGTGGGCTGGTGGAAAAACGGTTATCCGGAATATTTTGCCAAGGTATTGAATGGAACCAACTGGATCGGGATCTCCGTGGAAGTGGAAGGGGAGATTCTGGACCTGAACCAGGTGGAGGTACTTTCCTTTTCCAGGACCCTGAACCTGAAGGAAGGATGGCTGGAACGTAAATTCCGGGTCCGGATGTCAGGTGGCCGCCAGGTGGAGGTCGAGGCCCTCCGGTTTTGTTCCATCACCAGGGAAGAAGTCGGGGCCCTGCGCTACCGGGTGACCCCCCTGAATTTTTCCGGTAGGGTGGGTTTGGGGCCATTTTTGGATGGCAACGTAAAAAATGAGGATTCCAACTTCGATGAGCCGTTCTGGGATCCGGTGCACCAGGAGGCGGAACCTTTCCAGGCCCTCCTGCAAATGCGCACCAAGAAAACCCTTTTCGAAATTTGCAGCGCCATGCATTGCTCCCTGGAATCAGGGGGAGCCATCATCCGGCCCCTGACCCGGCAGGAACTCAGGGAAAAATTCGCAGGATCCTTCTTTTCCCTGCACCTGGAGCAGGGTCAATCCTGCACCCTGTACAAGGTGGTGGCGAACCTTTCTTCCCGCAATCATCCTCCGGAACTGCTTGCCGCCCGATGCCGTCAACGGGTCCGGGAGGCGGCCGAAACCGGATTTGAGGGCCTTCTGGCGGAACAGCGGGAGGACTGGGCGCGCAAATGGGAGGAGATGGACATCCGCATTGAGGGGGACCTTCCGGCCCAGCAGGGCATCCGGTTCAACCTGTTCCAGCTGTACCAGACCTATACCGGAAAGGACGAAAGGCTCAATATCAGTCCCAAGGGCTTCACCGGGGAAAAATACGGAGGCTGTACCTATTGGGACACCGAGGCCTATTGCCTTCCTTTTTTCCTGGGAACCGCCCCCCCGGCCGTAGCGCGCAACCTGCTCCTGTACCGGTACCGCCAGCTGGGAAAAGCCATCGAGAATGCCGGCAGGCTGGGATTCTCCGGTGGGGCCGCCCTGTTTCCCATGGTGACCATCAACGGGGAGGAATGCCATAACGAATGGGAGATCACCTTCGAGGAGATCCATCGCAACGGCGCGATTGTTTATGCGATCTATAATTATTGCAGGTATACGGGAGACCTGGAATACCTGGAAGATTTCGGACTGGAAACCGTGATCGCCGTGGCCCGTTTCTGGGCCCAGCGGGTCAGCTGGAGCGATGCAAAAAAGGCCTTCGTCCTGCTGGGGGTGACCGGCCCCAATGAATACGAGAACAATGTCCAGAACAACTGGTATACCAATTATATTGCAGCCTGGTGCCTGGATTATGCCTGCAGGTCCCTCAACCAGGTGAAGGCGAAGGCCCCGGCCAAGTTCGGTGCCCTGGAGCGCCGGTTGAAGCTCGATACCGGCCGGGAAACGGGGCAGTGGAAGCATATCGCATCCGGCCTGTATTTTCCCCGCGAGGAAAAGCTGGAGATTTTCCTCCAGCAGGACGGGTACCTGGACAAGGAGCAAACCCTGGCGCGGGACATCCCTGCGGAGGAAAGGCCCATTCATGATCACTGGAGCTGGGACCGGATCCTGAGGTCCTGCTTCATCAAGCAGGCCGATGTGCTGCAGGGCATGTATTTTTTTGAGGACCGTTTCGACCTGGATACCATTTCCAGGCATTTTGATTTCTATGAACCCCGTACGGTGCATGAATCCTCCCTTTCGGGATGCGTGCACAGCATCCTCGCCTCAAGGATCGGAAACCGGGATAAGGCCTACGAATTATACCTGAGGGCGGCCCGCCTCGACCTGGACGATTATAATGCGGACACCCGTTATGGCCTGCACATCACGAGCATGGCAGGCACCTGGATGAGCATCGTCCAGGGGTTCGCCGGGATGCGGGTCCGGGAGGAAGGAATATCATTTTCCCCATTTATTCCGGGAAACTGGGATGCCTACAGTTTCAATCTGATCTACCGGGATTGGCCCCTGAATATCCGGGTGGACCAGCAGGCGGTGCATATTCTCAACCGGGGAAGGGCAGCAATAAAGTTGCATATCTTTGAGGAGGGATTAATCCTTGGCCCCGGGCAGATGGCTTCCCGGCCCTTCAATTCCCCCGTGTATGCCCCAGAAGAAAAGCGTTGATCCCTCTGCCCGGCCCCAACAGAAAAAAAAACCGGTTCAGCGTGCGGGGCTGAAGACAGAATCCCGGACGCCGAAAAAAACTTCCCGGAAAATCAGCCCTGAAATTTCCCTGGACCGGCTCCTGAAGCCCGTGGAAATCTTTTCCCTGCTCAGCCCGGAGGATATCGCCCTGTTCCAGGCCGGAACCCACTGGCGGCTTTATGAGAAATTCGGATCACACCATGCAGAACTGGGCGGGGTGCCCGGCGTTTATTTTGCGGTATGGGCTCCCGCTGCCCTGGAAGTTTATGTGATGGGCAATTTCAACGGTTGGGACCCCCATTCCCACCGGCTCTATCCGCGTTGGGACCATTCCGGAATCTGGGAAGGATTTGTACCCCTGATCGGCCCAGGGGAATTGTATAAATACCACATTCTTTCCGCCACCGGGGAGGCCCTGGACAAGGGAGATCCATTCGCATTCTGCTGGGAGCTGCGCCCCCAGACCGCTTCCCGGGTCTGGAGCCTGGAGTATGAATGGAAGGACAGCAGCTGGATGAAGAGCAGAAAAAACAAAAATTCCCTGGAAAGCCCTTTTGCAGTCTATGAGCTCCACCTGGGGTCCTGGAGAAAACCGGATCCTTCCGATTTCGAACGGTTCTATTCTTACCCGGAAATCGCTTCCATGCTGATCCCCTATGTCCAGGATATGGGTTTCACCCATGTGGAGCTGATGCCGCTGACCGAACATCCCTTCGACGGGTCCTGGGGTTACCAGGGGACCGGGTATTTTGCGCCCACCTCCCGCTACGGCACCCCCCGTCAGTTCATGGAACTGGTGGATGCCTTCCACCAGGCGGGAATTGGCGTGATCCTGGACTGGGTGCC
>JANWKA010000172.1 GCA_025451655.1 Chitinophagaceae bacterium
AGGAAAAACAGCCTGAGGACGATCGCGCCCACGATTCCCAGGAAGATCAACTGGATCACGGTTTTCCTGGACTGGTTGAAGACGGACATCGGGTAGGGGAAATTCGGATGCAAAACTACTTAAATCGGGCCATCCCTGAAATCCGGCAGGCCCGGAGCAAGAATGGACTTCCCTTTCCAGGA
This sequence comes from Chitinophagaceae bacterium, assembly GCA_025451655.1. Taxonomy (GTDB): domain Bacteria; phylum Bacteroidota; class Bacteroidia; order Chitinophagales; family Chitinophagaceae; genus JANWKA01. Next base: position 183 of record JANWKA010000172.1, read on the forward strand.
TGGGGGAGCCTGGAGCGCACCAGAATCATCCGGTTATGACAAGAAATGAAATTCCCCTACTTCCCTCTTCCCTGGCCCGGATCCCAAAGCAATCGACTGAAATTTTGACTAAATTGAGAACCTCATGGCATCTTGATATTCATTTAAGAAAAAATTATGTCTGCTCCCTGGGAAATAAATGCCAGGTCCGGCTGGCTCCGGATGCCCATCAGGGAGTTGTCCCTCCACAGGGACCTTCTTTTCAGGTTAGTTCGTAAAGACTTTTTAGCTTCCTATCAGCAAACCATATTAGGACCAGTCTGGATCTTCCTCCAACCCCTCCTGGTAACCCTCACCTATATTGCTGTTTTCAAATCCATTTTGGGAGTTTCCACCGATTCCAGCCCTTCTCCGCTTTTTTACCTGTTGGGCATCATTTGCTGGAATTATTTTTCAGACAGCATCCTGAATATTTCTTTTACCTATACCTCCTATGCTTCCATTTTCAATAAGGTTTATTTTTCCCGGATCATCGTTCCCTGTTCCTACCTTTTGGCGAATTTTGCAAGATTCGGGATTCAGTTCTTGCTGTTTTTACTCTTATTCACTGGTTTTCTGATCATGGATCGCAGGATCCATCCGAATTTGTTTTTGCTATGGATCCCCTTGTGCCTGGTTCTTTTATCCGGGCTCAGCCTGGGGACAGGTTTAATATTCGCCTCTTTGACGGCAAAATACCGGGACATCCAGAATTTGCTTTCCTTTCTTCTGAGGATCCTGATGTTCGTTTCGCCGGTAATTTATCCGCTTTCTATCGTTCCGGACCGGTTCAAAAGCCTGTTTTTACTCAACCCGCTAACGATTTTAATCGAAATTACCCGCTATGGCTTCCTGGGGAGCGGTGATCACAGCCTCATTTCCCTTGGATATTGCTCCATCCTGACCCTACTAATTCTGGTATCTGGAATCCTGCTTTTTAACCGGAGGGATGGAATTGTCATGGATGTGATTTAAGATGACTGGCATGAGCGACACGATTATTAGGGTAGAAAACATCTGGAAACAATACCGGCTGGGAACCATAAATTCAGGGACTTTCAAGGAAGACCTCGGCCGGTGGTTGCGCTCTACAGTTCTTGGAAGAAAGGATCCATTCTCCCCTGAAGAGGGTGAGCCGGGTGGCAGCCCTGATCCGCGCAGGAAATGGTTTTGGGCTTTAAAAGATATCAGTTTCGAGGTGAATAAGGGCGAAGTGGTAGGGGTGATTGGTAAGAACGGAGCAGGGAAATCCACATTGCTGAAGATTTTATCGAGGATTACCCGCCCCACCCGGGGAAGAATCCGGGGGATCGGAAGGGTGGCAAGCCTGCTGGAAGTAGGCACCGGATTTCATGAGGAATTGAGCGGCAGGGAGAACATTTTCCTGAATGGAAATATCCTGGGTATGGCCAACCGTGAAATCAGGGAAAAGTTAGATCAGATTATTGCATTTTCAGGGGTGGAAAAATTCATTGACACTCCTGTAAAAAGGTATTCTTCCGGAATGTATGTCCGTCTCGCCTTTGCAGTGGCCGCGCATCTTGAACCGGAAATTTTAATCGTGGATGAAGTGCTTGCGGTGGGGGATGCGGAATTCCAGAAACGTTGTTTGGGAAAAATGAATGATATTTCTAAAAGGGAGGGGTGCACGGTAATATTTGTAAGCCATAACATGCAGTCCATCCAAACCCTTTGTACCAGGGTAATGCTGATTGAGCAGGGAGTCCTGACCAGCCAGGGGAAACCTGCCCAGGTAGTGAGTGATTATATCAGGCAGAGCCGCAGATATGATTTTGTGAAGACATGGCCATCGGTTAGCGAAGCACCAGGTAATCAGTACATCCGGATCCGGAAACTGGAACTCCTGCCGGATTGGGTCGGGAACCAGTCCATCATCGATATCCGCACACCCCTCCAAATTTGTTTTTCCTTCACTTGTTTGGCTGCTGACATCAATTTATGCCTTGGGGTCCATTTGTTCACGATATCGGGGGATTGCATTTTCGACGTCAGTTCCGTTCCACAACAAATCCAAGCTTGCACCTATGAAGCAAAATGTACCATCCCCGGAAATTTTCTCAATGATGGTGCTTATTATATTTCCCTGATTTTTGTGAAGGATACTTCAGACCCCTTGTTTTACCTAGAGGAATGCCTTTCCTTCGAGGTGGAGGATTACCGGGAAAATTATGCATGGTTCGGAAAATGGATGGGCCATGTCCGGCCGGCATTTCCGGTACAGATCAGGCCTGTTTCCGGGACATAAAAAAACAAATCCATGGGCTCCCACCCCTTGTACGTCATTCATCACATGGACCTGAAGGAGTTTTTGGGAAACCCCTTGGATTTTCATTCTTCATGCAGGCAATACCTGGTATTCTGGTGGATGGAATATCCCCTGGGAGATTTATACCTGGAAGATCCAGGTCCTCTCTACAGGGAAACAGTTTGGAGGACAATGATCTGGGAGGCCATAAAACCTGCCATCAGTTTTTATGCCCTGGAAAAGAAAATGGAAACCGGAACCATCGGCGAAATATTTCTTCATCATAGTTCAATAGAAATCCTGGAAGTTTTTGATGCTTTATTCCTCCGTTCCAATGAAAATGAAAAAAGCCTTCCTTCAGTATCCCTGGTCCTCTGCACCAGGAACCGGGCAAAATTTTTGGAAAACGCCCTCCAATCCCTCGTCCGGTTGCGGCATAAACCCCTGGAAATAATCGTCGTGGACAATTGCCCGGATGATAAGGCAACCGAGGAGGTAGTTACAGGATACCCCGGAGTAAAATATGTTAAAGAGATTCGAAAGGGGTTGAACTTTGCCAGGAACTGCGGCATCCACACAGCGATCGGCGAAATTATCGCATTTACGGATGATGATGTGGACCTTCATCCGGATTGGATTTTACGGGTGGCCCAGGGATTTAAGGACCCCAGGATACAGGCTGTCACGGGCCTTGTGTTCGCAAAATCCCTGGATACCCCGGCACAATATTATTTTGAAAAAAATTGGGGGTTTAACAGGGGTTATACCCCGGTTTTCTATTGCCCAGAATGGTATGGGCAAAAGGCACCAACGGGAGTTCCGGTTTGGGAAATAGGAGCTGGTGCCAGCATGGCCTTCCGAAGGAAAATTTTTAATGCCCTGGGTGATTTCGATATTCGTCTGGATGCAGGTGCCGCCGGTTGTAACGGAGATTCTGAAATGTGGTACAGGATCCTGGTGGAAGGGTGGACGGTTAAATACGATCCCCTGGTTATTGCTTACCATACTCACAGAAGGGAAATAAATGATTTTAAAAAACAGATCCTCCTTTATATCCGGGGACAGGTTACTTCCATCCTGATAGAATTCCGGCGTTACCGGAACCAGGGGGAACGAATTCACCTGTTTCGCGTTTTACCGCTTTATTACCTGAAGCGCCTGAAACATCCATTCCATCAGGAAAATAAGGTTTGGTTTCAAGAAATCACGGGTTACCTGGAAGGTTTGATTTATTACCGTACACACTGCCAAAAGCCCCCCTTTGAACTGGAATTTCAACAACCATTTCCCTGCAGCATTCTGGAGGACTCCCCCTTAATTACCGTTATCATCACAACCTATAATCATTCCCGCTTTCTTCCTGAGGCCCTGGAAAGCGTTTTAAACCAGACGTATAAACCCATCCAGTGCATTGTCGTTGATGATGGGTCCACCGATGATACCCAGGATATTCTGAAACAATACGCCCAGGTGACCTGCATCCGTCAGAAAAATCAGGGCCTGGCTTCAGCCAGAAACCTGGGACTGACCCTTGCAAAGGGAAACTATATCGTTTTCCTGGACGCAGACGACTGGTTGTACCCCGACGGAGTTGCCGTCCAATACAGATTTTTCAAGCACCATCCCGAGGCCGCATTCGTGGCCGGAAGCCACGATAAGGTGGACAGTCTGAAAACAATTCTCTCCTTGCCCGAAGCAGGATTACCTGAAGACCCCTATGTTGCATTATTGCAGGGAAATTTTATCGGTATGCATGCCTCAGTTATGTACCGCAGGGAAGTATTTGACCAATTCCTGTTTGATATCCGGTTAACAGCGTGCGAAGATTATGATATTTACCTGCGCATTTCCAGGGCTTACAAGATCTCGGTTCATTCCCGGAAAATTGCTGCTTACCGGATGCATGGGCAAAATATGTCAGCAAATTCCGAGCTGATGCTTGGTCAAATCCGGGCAGTTTTAAAAAAGCATTATTCAACTTTACCAATCCAACGGCAATTTCCTTATTACCGGAAGGGTCTCAGGGCCTGGAAATCCTATTACGCCAATGAGGCCGGTTTGCGATTTTCACAGATCCAGGACCATTCAGTGAATAAGGGGGCAAGTGAAATCCCGAACCCTGTTCCTGCCCCAATTTTGGAAAAATGAAAAAGTTGATCAGGAAGATGTTGCACCGGACCTTGCTCCGGAGGTGGTATCAGGGTGGGCAGATCAAGAATGATATACCCTCCCCGGGGATGGTCTCCTGGGGCCACCTCAGGAGGTTCTCCCCCTTTAGCACGGAATTCGGTTTTGATCGCGGGGGACCTGTGGACCGGTATTACATCGAGGAATTTCTGCAAAAACATGCTTCCCATATTCAGGGAAGGGTCCTTGAAATTGGAGATAATCATTATACCCTTCAATTAGGGAAGGGAAGGATTACCCGATCCGACATCCTTCATGTAAACGGAGGTAATCCCAAAGCGACAATTATCGGAGATCTTGCTGATCTTCCCCATGTTGCCGGAAGCCTATTTGATTGCATCATCCTGACCCAGACCCTCCAGTTGATTTATGGTTTTGAAGCTGCACTTCAGACCTGTTACCGGATCCTGGCGGATCAGGGGGTTTTGTTACTTACTGTCCCGGGTATTACAAACACAGACAATGGAGCCTGGGGGAAAACCTGGTACTGGTCATTCACAGTTACGTCCATCAACAGATTAATGGCAGGCATTTTCGGTGAAGAAAATATTCAGGTGGAGGGATTTGGTAACATTTTATCCGCAACCGCCTTTCTTTATGGAATGGGAAAGGCGGAAATCAGCGACAGGGAGAAAGATTGGCAGGATCCCTGCTATCCCCTAATCGTTGCCGCCCTGGGTATAAAGAAAGGAAATCCGGATTCAAAAGGTTGAAAACCAAATGGTAAAAAGAACTCTCAATAAGCGACTGATCCTTCTTTACCATCATGTGGTCCATACCCTGGTGGATCCATGGGAAATGGCCGTAACCCCGGAAAATTTCAAAGACCACCTGGAAGTTCTTGCAAATGAATATGAGGTTTTACCATTGAGCAAGCTGTCTCATCATGAACCCAACTCTTCCGGGACTTCTGTATTCCTGACCTTTGATGACGCCTATCTGGACAATTATTCAGAAGTATTTCCAGCGCTGAGGGAGGCTCATCTTCCAGGATCCTTTTTTGTTGCAACTCAAATCCTGAATGAAAATCCCAATTTTTGGTGGGAACTGCTTGAAGAGCTGTTTCTGGGATATGCTGCGGTTCCTGAATTACTGGAACTGAAATGGCCGGATGGCACCAGGTACAGGAAGCGGACCGGTAAACTGGAAATGTCCACGCAACCCTGGTCGGCCTGGACCGATTTCCCAAAAACCCCGCGTCAGGAGATTTATCTGGAACTTTCCTCAAGGATCAAGGAGTTCCCTCCGGATGCTCAAAAGGGGCTTTCCGGCCAATTGCTTTCCTGGGCAGGAAGAGATCCCTCCCCTGGGACCCTGGCCGCAAAAATGGCCCCCTCCCAGCTGACTGAAGTGCACCGGTCCGGCCTGGTGGAAATAGGGTCACACAGCGTCCATCATCCGGCCCTGGCGAAATTGCCCCCAACCATTCAAATCCAGGAAATCTCGGAAAGCAAAAGACAGCTGGAAACCTTGCTGCAAAGCCCTGTAATCGCTTTTGCTTACCCACATGGCCATTTTGATAACATAACCAGGTCCCTCGTATCCAAAGCCGGATATAAAATAGCCTGTACCACCGAGGAAGGATCCTTTGACGCTGGTCATGATCCCATGACCCTCCCCAGGGTTTGGGTAAAGAATTGGACTAAGGATCGGTTTGTCCTGGAACTTGAAAAATGGGTTAATTCCAACTGAATTCCATGGAAGATCCCTTCATTTCTGTAATTGTTCCATTTTACAACATGAAAGCCTTCCTGGCAGAAGCAGTGGAAGGCGTGCTGCGGCAATCCTATGAAAACTGGGAATTGCTGCTTATCGATGACGGTTCCACCGATGAAAGCGCGGAAACGGCGAGAGCCTTTGCTGAAAAATATAGTTCCAGAATCCGGTATTTTGCCCATGACCATCACATGAACCAGGGTGTCACCGTTTCCCGTAACCTGGGACTCAGGAAGGCCAAAGGAAAATATATAGCCCTCCTGGATGCGGATGATTACTGGCTGCCTGAAAAACTTGCTTTCCAGGCCCGGATCGCCCAAACTTACCCGGAATGCGCCCTGATCGGAGGTGCATCCCTGTATTGGAACAGTTGGCAGAATCCGGAAATGAAGGATATTGAAATCCAGGTGGGTTGCAAAACCGATGAGCTGGTCCCTGCCCCCTCCCTCACCACCGTCCTCTATCCCCTTGGGCAAGGTGCAGCTCCTTGTCCCAGCAGCCTGCTGCTGCTTAAGGAAGCATTTACCAAACTTGGAGGTTTTGAAGAAAAGTTTTCAGGAATTTACCAGGTTTATGAGGACCAGGCTTACCTATCCAAACTTTATATCCATGAAAATTGCTATCTGTCCTCCCGGTGCCTGGATAAATACCGCCAACGGCCCTCAAGTCTCGACAGTGAAATGCATGGCCGGGGAAGATATCGGGAGGTAAGGTTGTTTTTTCTGGAATGGCTTAAGCAATACCTGAAAGATCAAAAAACGAAAAATACTGCAATCCGGAAAGCCCTGGATCGATCAATATTCGAATGCCGGTATCCCAAGCTTTACAGGGCATGGCCATGGAGCAACAAAATCCAGCTATAAATTGGACGGATCCTTTTCATCTCCTCAGTCTTCCGAGGTCAGTGTTATCCTCCCGGCCTATAATGCTGAGAAGTTCATCGAAGAAGGGATATACAGCATCCTGGGTCAAACCTTCAGTGATTTTGAAATAATTCTGATAGATGACCATTCAACCGACCGCTCAGTGGAGCTGGTCCGCTCGTTCCATGACCCCCGCATCCGGCTCTTTATCAATGAAAAGAATGAAGGGATCACCGCCTGCCTGAATAAGGGGATCGCATTGGCGAATTATGAACTGATTGCCCGAATGGACGCGGATGATATCTGCCATCCCCTCCGCCTGGAAAAACAGGTCAGGTTTATGGCATCCCACCCGGATTGCGCCATGGTTTCCAGTTGGGTCAGGCTAATCGATGAGGATGGGGCATATATCCGGCTGGAGGGAACAAAAAACAAATACCTGTATTACAACCTTTTCTTCGAGTGTTGTATATTCCATCCAACGGTTATGTTCCGGAGGGAAGCCTTGGAAAAAGCAGGCAAATACCGGTTTCCGTTTGCAGAAGACTACGAGCTTTTCATGAGAATCAGCAGGCAGTTTGAAATCGGGGGGATAGACGAACCTTTGGTGGATTATCGTTTACACAGCTCCAATACCCACAGGGTAAAGAAAAAGGCTGAATACCGTAAATATTCCGAAAAAGTGTTGCAGGAAAATATCCGGTATTGTCTGGGGGCCGAAACAAACCTTCCTCTCTCCTTTTTTTATTGTTATCAATATGATTATGCTCAGCTTTTAAGGGAAAAAAACATGAAGAGTGTTTATGACTGCATCCGGATTCTGGATCAGATATCCTCAGCGATCCTGAAAATCCCTAACCCCAATAAAAAGGAAGAGGATATTCAATTCATGAGCATTTTTAAGAAAAATTATATCCTGGTCCACCTGATTAAACTATTGCCTGTTGGCAAAAAACTGATTTTGCTGTGGAAGTTTAAAAATAAGGCTCTCCTTTTCCACTATTCCTCCAAATTAAAAATACCTTTATCCGGATTAATTAAAAAAGTATTTTCTGATTAGAATCCCTGAAATACCACCCCTGATTCCCTCACTGGATGCAAAGGAACGGCCCTTATGGTCCATCATGATCCCTGCTTATAACTGTTCTGCTTTCCTGCCACTGACGCTTCAGGGGGTGATGCATGAAATTGCTGACCGCGAGGATGTCCAGGTTGAGGTAATCGACGATTGTAGCCAGGATGGTGATATGGAACAAATCGTCCAGGAGACTGGAAAGGGAAAAATCGGTTACTTCCGGCAGGAATGCAATAAGGGGAGCCTTCGTAATTTTGAATGTTGCCTCCTTCGGTCGAAAGGCCTCTTCATTCACCTTTTACATGGAGACGATTTGATTTTGCCTGGCTTTTACGATAAGATGCAAGAGCTTTTTAGAAATTTTCCTCAGGCGGGTGCGGCGTTTTGCCGGTATAAATACATCGATGAAAAAGGCAAATTGTTATATTTTTCCGATTCTGAAAACGCCGGTGACGGATTATTGGGCAACTGGTTGAGCCGCCTTTACCAAAGGCAGCGGATTCAACCCCCTTCTATCGTAGTGAAACGCTCCGTTTACGAAAATATAGGCAGTTTTTTTGCGGTGGAGTACGGAGAGGATTGGGAAATGTGGCTGCGGATTGCTGCTCATTTCCCTTTCGCTTACACCCCTGAGATCCTGGCGGCTTACCGGCAGCACTCAGGGTCAATGAGCGGAAGGTCCTTTCTGAAAGGCCAGAACATCCGCGATCTGAGAAAAGTAATGGACATTACAGAGAAATATCTTCCTCAATCCCAACGTAAAATGCTGCGCAGAAAGGCCAATAATTTTTATTCATCGTATGCCCTTCGTACGGCAAAAATGCTCTGGAATGATTATAAAAACATCCAGGCAGCGAAGGCCCAGATCAGTGAAGCATTCCTGTTGCGAAAAACAGCCTGGATGAATATTGATTTCTGGAAACTTCAGATAAAGATGGCACTCAACATCCCATGAAGGACGGATTCACCATTATTCTATGCTGTTATAATAGCGCTGAACGCCTGGGAAAAACCCTCC
>JANWKA010000173.1 GCA_025451655.1 Chitinophagaceae bacterium
CCGAAGTCGATCCTGGCACGGTAGGTGCCCAGTTCCCGGATCTCATCCAGGATCTGAATGTGCCTGCGGTCAATCTCATACCCTTTCTGCCCCTTGATGGCCTGGGAGATTTGGACTGAGGTGACGGATCCGAAGATCTTTTCGGAGGCTCCTACCTTGGCACCGATCTTCACGGGGGATTCGGAAAGGACTTCCTTCACCCTTGCGATTTCGGCCAGAAGTTTTTCTTCTTTCGCCTGCTGGACCTTCAGCCTTTCCCCTACCCTCTTCAGGTTCCCGGGGCTGGCCTCGATGGCCATTTTACGCGGGATCAGGAAATTGCGGCCGTACCCGTTGCGCACCTTCACCTGGTCGTGCTGATGTCCGAGGTTATCGACATCCTGTATGAGAATGACATCCATGGGTCTTACTTTAAGAGATCGGTGACATAAGGCAGCAGGGCCATCTGGCGGGCTTTCTTGATGGCCTGGGCCACCTTGCGCTGGAATTTCAGGGAATTGCCGGTGATCCTGCGGGGAAGCATTTTTCCCTGGTCATTGAGGAATTTCTTCAGGAATTCGCCGTCCTTGTAATCCACATACTTGATGCCCATTTTCTTGAAGCGGCAATATTTCTTCTCCCTTTTCACCGCCTTGGAAGCGGTGAGATATTTGATTTCCGACTTTTTTTGCTTTAATGGCATGGTCAGGCTTCGGATTTTTGAGGTTCAGCTTTGGAGAGATGTTTCCTTTTGGAATTGTATTCCACGGCATATTTATCCAGTGCGGTGGTCATATGCCGGATCACGTTTTCATCCCGGTTGAGCTGAATGAATAACTTGTCGATGAAGTCGGTGGGGGCGTTGAATTCCATGACCCAATACATCCCGGTTGTCTTTTTGCCGATCGGATAAGCCATGGATCTCAGGCCCCAGGGATTCTCCTGAACCACAGTCCCGCCATGCTCCCGGACCAGGTCGGCAAACTTTTTCTGGGAAGCCTTGTAATCTTCCTCGGAAAGCACGGGGGTAAAGATCACCATCAATTCATAATTCATAGAAATTCCCGGTTTTGGTGAATCATTTTTTCGGACTGCAAAGATAGGGTTTTCCCCTTAAATGAGAAGGGGGTGCAGGAACTCCGTGAAAAAAGGCTAAACCCCTGATCCTGAAAGGCCTCCTACCAGGAACTTTTGAAAATTCACCCGGGGAACAGCCAAGATGTCAGCCGGGGAGGGGTGGCATGGACTTTGAAACCTTAAGCAAAAATTCCATACATGCCAAAAGGGGCCATCCGGGTACAGACCGAGAACATCTTTCCCATCATCAAGAAATTCCTCTATTCAGACCATGAAATCTTCCTCAGGGAGCTGGTGAGCAATGCCGTGGACGCTGTCCAGAAATTGAAAACCCTTTCCGGGATCGGGGAGGCGGAGGGAGAACTGGGGAACCTGGACATCGGGATCACCCTGGACAAAGAAAAGGGGACGATCACCGTTTCGGACAAGGGAATCGGAATGACTGCCGAGGAGTTGGATAAATACATCAACCAGGTTGCCTTTTCCGGGGCGGAGGATTTCCTGGAGAAGTATAAAGGCCAGAATGAAAGCAATATCATCGGCCATTTCGGTCTGGGGTTTTATTCTGCCTTTATGGTCAGCAGCCGGGTGGAGATCCTGACCAAATCCTATAAGAAAGAAAGCGCGGCCGTTCGGTGGGAATGCCAGGGCAATCCCGAATTCACCATAGAAGAAGGGATCAGGGAAACGAGGGGAACGGATATCGTCCTCCATATCAGCGAGGACAGCAAGGAATTCCTGGAGGAGGACCGGATCCGGGGTATCCTGGAGAAATTCTGCAAATTCCTTCCCGTTCCGGTGAAATTCGGGGATAAGCAGATCAATAACACCAATCCGGCCTGGACCAGGAAGCCCTCGGAGCTTACCACACAGGATTATCAGAACTTCTACAAGGAGCTATACCCTTTCACTGACCCTCCCCTGTTCTGGATCCACCTCAATGTGGACTATCCTTTTCACCTGACAGGGATCCTGTATTTCCCGAAAATCAAAAAGAGCTTTGAAATCCAGAAGGACAAGATCAGCCTTTACAGCAACCAGGTCTTTGTAACCGACGAAGTAAAGGATATCGTCCCTGAATTCCTGATGCTCCTGCATGGGGTCATTGATTCCCCGGACATCCCGCTCAATGTCAGCCGAAGCTATCTCCAGGGCGATCCCAATGTGAAGAAGATCAATAACCACATCACCAGGAAGGTGGCCGATAAGTTGGAAGAGCTTTTTAAAACGGAGCGCAAGGAGTTCGAGTCCAAATGGGAACATATCGGCCTGTTTGTCCGTTACGGGATGATGACGGAGGATAAATTTTTGGAAAAGGCCACTAAATTTCATCTCTTCCAGGATGCCCTGTCGGACCGTTTTGAAACCCTGGATGAATACCGGGAAGGTGCTGCAGCCCTTCAGACCAATAAAGACAAGAAGCTGGTGATCCTCTATACCACCGATCCGGTTCAGCAGGATGGCTTTGTGCAGGCAGCAAAAAACAAGGGATTCAAGGTAGTGCGGATGGAAACCCTGGTGGATACCGCATTCATCAACCATATGGAGCAGAAATGGGAACAGGTGCAGTTCACCCGGGTGGATGCCGATATCACTGAAAACCTGATTGACCGGGAGGAAAAGACAGATCATGTACTATCCAAGGACCAGGAATCGAGCCTCAAGGAACTTTTTGGCCTTCAGGTGCCCAATACCAACATCAAAGTGGAGATCCGGGGCCTGGCCCCCGGGGACCAGCCTGTGATCGTCACCCGTCCTGAATTCATGAGAAGGATGAAAGACATGGCTTCGGCGGGAGGAGGGATGAGTTTTTACGGCACCATGCCGGACGATATCCTCATGACTGTTAATGCCAACCACCCGGTCTATGAGTCCATCCTCGGTGAAAAGGACCACGAAAAGCAGGGAAAGCTCGTCAGGAACCTGGCTGATCTTGCGCTTCTGTCCCAGCAATTGCTGGCAGGAAGTGACCTCACCGCATTTGTAAACCGAAGCATCGAATTGTTGACAGGAGAAAAAAAGAAGAGTAAAATCATCCTTACGGACAAAGCCTGATTCTTTATACGGATGGCCCTTTCTAACCTGCCCAGGTTAAAAATTGTTCTTGAGTGATTGAATTCCTGGAACCTTGCGATTCCGCCAAAAATAAAATACTATAATTGGCGGAATTCATCGGTATTGGGGAGATCATCCCAGGGAAGGGTGCCTTTTAAATTCTCTATTGGGGTCGAAAAGATACCGGTAGGTAGTGAGTTTCCGGTTAAGCCTCGTGCCGAGGCTTTCAGCGATATTGACCATTTTCGGGTTGAAATCCCCGATCCATTGCATCTCGTATTCTTCATACCGGGCTGCAGGAATGATCACTTTTGCGCCTTCCAAAATGATATAGGCATCTGCTCCGGTGCCCTGGAACTCCGGGATGATCCCGAATACCAGGCCCACGAACTTTTTACTGCCCTTCCTCATCATGAGCAAAAAGCGGAGTTTCTGGATAATGCCGAACTTTCCGTTCAATTTTCTGAAAAACTCATTCAGGTCTGGTAGATTCAGCCAGCATCCGATGGGCTGGCCCTTATAATAGATATACCAGACAATTTCTTCGTCCATCACTTTTTTCATGGAATGGAAAATCTTCGCTGCCTGCCTTCTTTCAATTGTTTTGTTTCCTCCGTGGCCTGCCCAGGCTTTATTGTAAATCACCGTAAAATCATCGATGAACCGGTCCAGTTGTTTCTTGTCGATATGTCTGGCTGAATATCCCGGATCTGCAGCAAGCCGGTCGTGTCTTTCCCTGAACTTATTATTCATGGGATCGGCGACCTTCATTCCGAAGCAAAGCTGGTGAAAATAGGGCCGGAAACCGAAATTTTCGAACAAGCCCTGGTAGTATGGCGGGTTATAGTTCATGCAATATAGCGGGGGATAAAATCCTTCCACCACCAGGCCCCACCAACGGTCCCTTTCCCCGAAATTGATCGGACCATCCATTCCTTCCATCCCTTTTCCCTTCAGCCATTCCATGGAGGTCCCCAGCATCAGATTTGCGGCCCGCTGATCTTCCACACATTCGAAAAAACCGATCCCCCCTACCGGGAAATCGGTCCCTTTGTTTTTATAATGCTTATTGGTGAAGGCGGCGATCCTTCCCAGAAACCGGCCCCCGTCGTCTTTCAGGATCCACCGCTGGCATTCCCCGTGCCGGAAGGATTTGTTTTTCGATGGATCGAAAACTTCCAAAATATCCTTGTCCAGGGGACGGATCCAGTTGGGGTCGTTGCGGTTCAGCTCGACAGCTACTTTCAGAAATTCCTTTCCGTCTTTTTTGTCCTTTACAGGGATCAATTCCATGTTCTGCGGATGAATGAACGAATTTAAATCCAAAAATGCCAAAGGTTTCGGTGGATTCCGGAATTACACATATGTAAAATAGCGCATATTAATGATTCCGGTAACCGAGCCCGGAGGTTCCTCCCGGCTGGCAATCCAGGGCAATTTTATGGTATTTTGAACCTGGATGGATGGAAAGTATGGGCTCATACGCTTACCTTTGCGGCAAAATTTGGGAGACTCCTGAGGGAGGGAATTTTAAATCGCTTTCATGGCCAATAAAGGAAAAATAAAGCAGATTATCGGACCTGTGGTGGATGTGCAGTTTGAAGGAGATAAGACCCTGCCGGAAATCCTCAATGCATTGGAAATTACCCGGGATAATGGCCAGAAGCTGATCCTGGAAGCCCAGCAACATCTGGGTGAGGATAGTGTGCGCTGCGTGGCGATGGATTCTACCGACGGACTGGTCCGGGGGATGGAGGTGGTTGATTTGGGCGCCCCGATCCAGATGCCGGTCGGCCCCAATATCAAGGGGAGGCTTTTCAATGTGGTCGGTGAGGCCATTGACGGGATCGGGCCGGTGGTTACAAGCAAGGGCTATCCCATTCACCGGCCAGCGCCTTTGTTTGAGGATCTGGCGACGGATTCAGAAGTGCTTTTCACAGGGATCAAGGTGATCGACCTGATCGAACCTTACGGCAAGGGGGGAAAGATTGGCCTTTTCGGGGGAGCCGGGGTGGGGAAGACCGTTCTGATCATGGAATTGATCAATAATATCGCCAAAGGATATTCAGGTCTGTCTGTTTTCGCCGGGGTGGGAGAGCGGACCCGGGAAGGAAATGATCTCCTGCGGGAGATGATTGAATCCAATGTGATCCGTTACGGTCCAGAATTCAGGAAAAGCATGGAAAACGGGTCCTGGGACCTGGGGAAAGTGGACATGGAACAACTGGGTCAGTCTCAGGCGACCCTGGTCTTCGGACAAATGAATGAGCCTCCGGGCGCGAGGGCCCGGGTGGCCCTATCCGGCCTTACCGTGGCCGAATATTTCCGGGACGGGGATGAGCAAACAGGAGGGGGGGGCAGGGATGTCCTTTTCTTCGTTGATAATATATTCCGGTTCACCCAGGCAGGCTCTGAGGTCTCAGCCCTCCTGGGAAGAATGCCTTCGGCGGTCGGGTATCAGCCAACCCTTGCCTCCGAAATGGGACAGATGCAGGAAAGGATCACCTCCACCCGCAACGGTTCCATCACTTCAGTCCAGGCAGTGTACGTCCCTGCGGA